>NZ_MEBP01000099.1:0-38839 GCF_001722075.1 Salinivibrio sp. SS2
ATATATTCTCGACATGGCAGAGAGCTTTGTACTTCCAGAGAGGCGAGAGAGGACATACCCAAGAGCAGTAAAGAAAAGGCCCAATCGCTATGCGACTAGGCCTTCTAAAAGACGTAACTCAGCTTAATTCACATGCATTACAGCAAACGCTGGCCTTTTCTCATTGAACGAAACAGCACTCAATCTACTGCATTGTGCTCAGCTTTTAAACTGGCTCACTGCGCGCTCTAGGTTCGCCGCCTCTTCCGCCACCTGATGGGCTGCATCACGGTTTTGCTGGGCGCGATCGGTACTGGTTTGAGCAATATCCTGAATGGTATGCACGTTTTGGTTCACTTCTTTGGCAACCGAACTTTGCTCTTCAATGGCGGTCGCGATCTGGGTGCTCATGTCCATGATATGTTGCATATCAGCCATGATTTGCGCCAACTCTTGGGAAGCCGCCTCTACTTTAGACACCGACGTTTGCCCATCTTCGCGGCTTTGCTCCATACGCTCCGCGACCGACTGGGTTTGGTCCTGCAACGAACCAATAATACCGGCGATTTCATCGGTCGATTCTCGCGTACGGGTCGCCAGCTGACGTACCTCATCGGCAACCACCGCAAAACCACGCCCTTGTTCACCGGCTCGAGCCGCTTCAATCGCCGCGTTCAGGGCCAGCAAGTTCGTTTGCTCGGAAATGTCTTTGATGACATCAAGCACCGACCCAATTGTCTCGGACAGTTTACTCAGCTCCAACACTTCGTTGCTGGTATTGCTGAGCGTTTCTGACAAAGTCATGATCATGGTGCGGGTATCATCCACCACTTGCTGGCCATTTTGCGCGCGTCCCAAACTAGTACGGGCGTTTTCGGCGGCTTGATCGGTATTACTGGCAATATCACGAATGGTGCTTTCCATCTCGTTCATCGCGGTTGCTGCGTGGGTAGTTTCATCTAACTGGGTGGTCAGTGCAGAGCTGGTTTGATGACTACGCGATTCGACTTGCTCGGCACTTTGATGCAGCGCTTGCACCGCAGAGCGCACATCCGTCACCATGGTTTGGATGCCAGCCAGCATCTGATTAACATCTTTGGCCATCGCCGCAATTTCATCACGACCCGCCTCATCGGCCCGCAACGTCAAATCTTTTTGTTGCGTGATCTGGCTCATTTTCTCACTAAAGCTATAAATGCGGCGTTGAATCCCTCGATTCATCCACAAAGAGACCACCGTCATTATCAGCGCCAAGAGAATAACAATCGACGCAGTCAGTACCATGGTTTCTCTTTGTGCCTTGGTAATAGCACTTTGGTATGACTCACTTAGGGTTTCAAACATCTCTTCAACTTGGTGGGTCTTGCCACGGATATTGCCCAGCAGGCCTTGGTCATGCGCCAATCCCAGTTGCTCTTTTTGCGTTACCACCGCCTTTACCGTCGTGTGGTGCGCTTGGAATAACGCTAACAAATCGCCTTTTAGGTAGGCAGTCAGCTCGTTCATTTGCCGTTGATATTGCTCGATGTGACTTATATTGCTGCTATTAACGAACAGCTTCGCCTCCGCCACCAACAGTCGGGCGCTGCTTTCCAGCACAATATCGTTTTGGGTCGCCGCAACCAGCTTCTCACTGGCTTGTTGCATATCACCACGCAAACCTTGTCCAGCCTCTAGGCCGAGACGTTGATAGCCCGCGCCAAGGTCACGAAACCCCTGCGCGTAGCCTTGCATCGCTGTCGACACTTGACCAATGATTTGCGTATCGAGGCCAAGCGCTTGGCTTTCCGTGCGCAATTCACCGAGCAGGCTATTGAAGGCATCAACATTATTATCAAATCGGGAGAGATATTTGGGATCCATGCGGGCAAGAAAGTCTTTTTCATTACGTCGCAAATTAAGCAGAATCACTTCAAGGTCAGACACTGTAGTTAACTGACGGTGCATGTTGCCAAGCTTGCTCTCCGCTTTCCATGCCACACCCGCCACGGCCAACAGGGCTACCACCGACATCGCAGTTAGCAGCAATAGTTTTTGCTTTATATTCATAGTCACCCTACAACCAAACTCAGAGTTTCAATAGCCCTACACATTGTGTGCACCTTTTACTATCGGCCAAGTTGGGTAAAAGTAAAGCGGCGCAAACACCTTGTCACAAAAATGTCACAAACTATCCCTAACGGCCGTACAGCAGTGACGATAAATCAGACGAAAGTGATAGTCTGGCATCCCGCCTCGCCACAAAAAGATCCGCGACTCCCCTTGTGCATTCTCGAGGACAACCAACCAAGGCGTCGCCCAGACACAGGACATTTTCCCTTTCGGTTGGGTATTCATCTGAACATAAAAATGGCGATCAATGGATAAGGTGCCTTGGCTAGCCAGTAACTGGTGGTAGAACCTTTGACCATCGCGGATCACGTAAATAATCGCAAGGGCGCGGGCACTCAAAGGAAGGGCAAGGTGAAAAGTGATCAGCCATGCCGCTATCACGCCGAACAGGATCAGGCTAATAGCGACATAGCGAGGACAGCGGAGCTGACTATGTACGAAGCTTGCTTCGGTTATGGGCAACGATCTTATCAACGATAGATTTCATCTTAGGATCGTCAGGTTTACCATGCCCCATCAGCCACGCAAACAAATCAGGGTCATCACTTTCCAAAAATGCGATGAAGTCTTGCTTGTCACTGTCACTCAAGGTGTCATAGCAAGCTTCAAAGAAAGGCATAATGATTACATCAAGCTCCAACATGCCACGGCGGCATGCCCAACGGATCCGTGGTTTATCGTCGGTATTTACCATGTTTACCTCAATCACTGATGTCAGTGGATGCATAGTATCAGCGCCAACGGAGGGCGACTACTTTTCCTCTCAACTCGGCGATGAAGATGAGAGCTATCCCCTGATGTTTATCGATTCAACGTCGCTTGCCATCAATACCCTTACAATACAAAGGCTGACAAGCTGACAACGCACGATTAGTATACGTGTCATACTCTGTGTTTTTCTCAACTGCGAGCGTGATTTCTATGAGCGAATGGTATCAAACAGTCGCCTTTACCCCAGCCGAGCGCAATGCAAATAGCCCACTGCCTGATTTGGCCTTGGTCGCATTAGATAACTGGTCATTGACGCAAGTGAGCGGCGACGACACTCAAAGCTATCTGCAAGGACAATTGACCTGCGATCTGAGCCAACTCGACAAACATCAATCGACCCTCGCGGCTCATTGCGATCCCAAAGGCAAAGTATGGTCGGTATTACGGCTTTTCCATCACGGCGACGGTCTGGCCATGGTGCAGCCAATGTCGATTGCACAAACGCAACTCACCGAGATAAAAAAATACGCCATCTTCTCGAAAATCGACTTTCAGCCTAGTGAAGATGTATTGCTCGGCGTCGTCGGCCAACAGGCGGAACAAGTGATCGAGAAACATTTCGGCGCTCAAGGTGACGTGCGTCACAGCGAGCACGGCACAGCGGTGAGGATCGAGCCAACCCGCTGGTTGCTTGCCATCAGTCCTTCTGCGGCGGATCAACTGGTTGCAGCCTATCAGGAAAGTGCCTTATTGGTTGACAACACGCTATGGGAGCAATGCGACGTCGATGCTGCCTTGCCGCGTATTGAAGATGCCACAAAAAGCGAGTTTATTCCGCAATCCCTCAATCTGCAGGTACTGGATGCGATCAGCTTTACCAAAGGCTGTTATACCGGTCAGGAAACGGTCGCACGCGCGAAATACCGTGGCATCAATAAACGCGCCATGTATAAATTGGTAGGACAGGCCGATAAGGCCCCTAAGCCGGGAGATAAAGTGGAGCGTGCGGTAGGGGATAATTGGCGAGCAGGCGGCACCGTCATTGCTGGCGCTACCTACTCAGATGGTCATGCAGCCGCCTTAGTGGTTTTACCCAATAACTTGGACGACGACACCGCCTTTCGATTCGCGGATGCGCCCGATACCATTTGGCAGCGCGTCGCACTCCCGTATTCACTCGAAGAGGAAAAATAACCCTTGGTCGCTTCTCCTGCCTCTATGCCACTGCACACCGCCGTCACTGCCACGCTGGATATGGCAGGGGTGGCTTATGAGGTGCTGTGGCAATCGCAAGCTACCCAATCCATCACTGACACAGCGGCAGCGCGCGGGATCTTACCGGCGCGTATGCTAAAAACGCTGCTTTTACGTGATATGGGTAACCAGTACGCATTAGCCTGTGTTCCCGGCGACCGTCAGGTCGATCCACGGCGTGTGCGCGAGCAGTTAGCGTGTCGGCGAATGACACTGGCTGACGCAGATAAGGTACGCGCAATGACAGGATATACGCTTGGCACGGTCGCGCCCTTAGGGTTACCTCGGCCACTGCCAATTGTGTTTGAAGAGCGTATTTTCGACCACGATAGTGTCACGATCAGCAGTGGTGATCCGCACGCTGGGCTGTGGGTGAAAGTGGCGGATCTAGTGACACTGTGCCAGCCGCTACGCGCCGCCATTTGTCGTGACGATACCCCCTAGGAGTCAAAGCTAAGGATGGCGCAAAAACAGTGGCGTAAATACGACCTTAACCTACTCGTAACCTTTATCACCTTAATGGAAACGCGCAGCGTCACCCGCGCAGCTGAACGTTTGGCCTTAGGGCAATCGGCCATGAGCCATAGCCTGTCGCGTTTGCGTGTGATGCTTGATGATCCCTTATTTGAGCGCCGCGGCCATCAAATGGTCCCCACTGCCCGCGCGATAGATATCGCGCCTAAGATTCAGGCATTACTCGATACGCTCGCCAGCGAGGTGTTGGTGCCACCTTACTTTGATCCCCAACACTATGATGGACAAGTGCGCATCGGGCTCACGGACTATGCGGAGCTGATTTTTGCCCCCGCCTTATTTGATAGCTTTACGACTCACCTGCCTCACGCCCAATTGAGCCTTCGCCCTGTCGACAAGAAACGTTGTCAGCAGGCACTTGATGACGATGAGGTCGATGTCGTGATTGGTGTGCTTCCAGAGGGGATGGAAAACATGGCCAGTCAGCTCTTGTATCACGAACAGCACGTCTGTCTGTTTGACCCCAAAAGCACAGGGCTGCAAGCCCCCATTAGTTTGGCCGATTTTGTCGCAACGCCACACGCGCTGGTTTCCACCCAAGGCCAATTAACGAGCCCTATCGACCAAACCCTGACCAAGTTAGGCTATCACCGTCACGTGGTGATGGGATCACAGCGATTTCTCACCGTGAGGCAATTGCTAAAACAGCGCCAATTACTTTGCACTGTCCCGGAACTGATGGCACGTATCGATAATTTCGATGATACCGACACCCTTGCTCTGAGTGTACCTCCCATTGATGTGCCAGGGTTTGACATCCATCTGGCATGGCGACAGCAAATCAGTGCTCACCCACGTACTCAGTGGCTCATTGCCCATATCACCGAGACCGTTTTAACCCGAGTCGATGCCCTAAAAGCCAACCCAAGCTACGATGGGAAGGAGTAAGCGATGCCGTTTTTACCTTTAACCGATGTGAACATCAATGACGTTGCTGAACTGGTCCGCGAGACATTTACTCACAGCGAAGGGCCGGATGAGGGGAAATTGATTGGCCAACTGATTCATCAGCTGCACGACACCACACCAGAGGGTGAATGGCTTGGGTTTGTCGCGATCGATAACTCAGTGCTGGCTGGGGCAGTCTTTTTTTCTCGGTTAAGCTATCCAACCATGCCCGACGCGGCACTGCTTTCGCCGATGGCGGTCCACCCAAGCTATCAAAAACAGGGGCTTGGGCAGTCATTAATTCAGCATGGCCTTACCGCATTAAAAATGCAGGGCTATCAGTTGGTGATGACCTATGGCGACCCAGCGTTTTATGGCCGCGTGGGGTTCACGCCAATTTCTCCAGAGACCATTCAACCACCGCATCATTTGAGCTACCCACATGGGTGGCTGGGGCAATCATTAACCGATGCACCATTAACGGCACTGAGAGGAAAACCCAGTTGCGTACCCGCATTTAACTGCGCTGATTTGTGGTAAAGATCCCAAACTGAGGATGTACACTAACGCTGTCATCCCCTCGCCATAAACCCTTTGCACAATCTGCGCCGTTGTATGTCGCTATTTCTCGATATCACAACTATGGTTACCACCTAGAATAGGGTTACCACGTCAGAGCCGCCATGCAAAGTGGTCAGGACTCAAGGTTTATTTCATTATCCAAGAAGGGTTTATGCGCGTTTTTAATCGCTATGTGCCAAGGTTGGTCGCAAAACATGTGGCGCGACTTTTTTCAGGTCGACTTTATATTGCCGGACGAGGACGCTTCGATTTCGAAAACGGTTGGCTAAAAGCGCCTCAAGACGCCACTATCACGCACTATCAAACCGTCAAAGAAGTTAATGCGGTGATACGAGAGACCTATCAGCAAGCGATGTGTGATGAGACTCAGCCTCACACAGTCAATACACGCCGCTGATTCACGTGCAGGACGAGCTTAAATCAACAGGCCCCGCCAAAAGGCAGGGCCTGACGATGACGCAAAGACAGCCAACCTTATTCGTCGTCGTCTTCTTCCCCTAAGGTTTCTTCGTAGCTTTGCGCATCCAAGAGATCATCAATTTCAGACTCATCAGTGGCGCGAATTTGGAATAACCAGCCATCACCATAAGGGTCGCTATTCACCAATTCCGGAGAACCGTCCAGCTCTTCATTCACCGCAACCACTTCCCCAGAAATAGGCGCATAAATATCAGAGGCAGCTTTCACAGACTCTGCCACGGCACAATCGTCTCCCGCATCAAAACTGTCGCCCTCGTCGGGCAAATCAATAAATACCATATCCCCTAATAGGGCTTGCGCATGATCCGAGATACCAATGGTAAACAAGCCATCGCCTTCTGGGCGCACCCACTCATGCGTTGAAGTAAATTTTAATTCTGATGGGATATCACTCATAGTTTTGTTCCTTGTTGCACCCAGTGACACATCGTCGTTTCAACAGACTTCGTGGTTCACTAATACTTGGTTGATTAACTACACAACAACTAGCACACAGATATCGATTCGCCAATAATCTCAGCTAGACGATTCAGAAAATGTTGCACAGGCGAGCTTGGGTAGCTCGCCACTTAGCCCTAGCGCCCGTTTAATAAATGGCAGTTTAGCGCCCGGCAAATGATTCACAGCCTGCATGCCGACACCACGGATCAATTTTTTGATCGGATTAGCGCCGTCAAACAAACTTCTAAAGCCTTGCATGGCGGCGATCATTTGCGCCGCTTCTGCTTTTCGCCAGCGTTCATAATTGCGCAGTGACGCATGCAGGCCAATGTCTTTTTCTTGCTCAGCAAGGTGTATCAGTGTTTCGGCAAGCGCAGCGGCATCTAGTAACCCTAAATTCACCCCTTGGCCGGCCAGTGGATGAATGGTGTGCGCCGCATCCCCCACCAAGGCCACACGGTCAGCGGCAAATTGCTGTGCATAACGCATGGTTAATGGATAACTGGCGCGCGGTCCCACGGCTTCGCAAAGCCCCAGAGTCACATCAAATTGTGCCGTTAAGGTCTGATTAAATGCCGCGTCGTCCATATCCATATAGTGCTGCGCCAAGCACGGAGACACCGACCATACAATCGAGCAAAGGTGCGGATCACTAAGCGGTAAAAAAGCCAGTGGGCCATCCGGTGTGAAAATTTGCCGTGCAACGCCCTGATGAGCAACCTCAGTGCGAACCGTCGCAACAACCGCGTGATGCCCGTAGTCGCGTTGCACCAAAGGTAAACTGGCTTGGCCTCGCACCCAAGAGCGCGCACCATCTGCCCCCACCACCAATTTAGCGGTCACGCCGCCACCAGAGGCAAGCTGTAGCCAGGTTTCTCGTTCACCCATCATCATCGATTGACACTGCTCAGGCATCAGCAGCGTCACATTACTTTGCTGTTTGATTTTATCGAGGAGCGCCAACTGAATGACACGGTTTTCAACAATATGGCCCAGATCACGCTGGCCCAGACTTTGTGCCTCAAACGCTATCTCGGCAAAACTGTCTTGCTCCCAAACGTGCATGGCTTGATAACTTGCCATGCGGCGAGATTCAATGCCCGACCAAGCCCCCACGCCGCGCAATATGCGTTCACTGGCGCGGCTTAGGGCTGACACACGGTTATCCGGGATGGTATCCAAGCTGGACTCAGGGGCTTTCCCTTCAATAACCACCACACGTAAAGCGCTGTGCTCCAACGCTGCCGCCAAGGTGAGCCCCACCATGCCGCCGCCAATGATGGCAATATCTGCATTGATCATCTTCATGTGCGCGCTACCCATCCTATGGTGCGTTGAATAAGAGGTTGTTTAAGACTCGGTAGAGCTGACATCAACCCCAGCCCGAGATTACGAGTGGCCGATAACACCGCATTTTGGTTAGAGAACAGGTGCACTAATCCGGATGTGGTAGCGATGGTAGTCTCTCGGTCCGCTTCTCTACGTTGCGCGTAGCGCGTTAAGACTGGCATGGCACCCAGATCCTCGCCGTGTGCTGACGCTGCCGTCAGAACCTCGGCTAGCGTGATCACATCTCGTAGACCGAGATTAAACCCTTGCCCCGCGATCGGATGGAGGCTTTGTGCCGCATTGCCGACCACTGCCACACGGTGGCTGACTGGACTCACCACTTGATTAAGCACCAGCGGATAGGCATGCCGAGTGCCAACATGAAGGAGTTTACCCAAGCGCCATCCAAAGGCAGTCTGCAAACCGTCCAAGAAGGTCGCCTCGTCGCACGAGAGCCAATGGTCGACCTCATCCGGTGACACACACCAGACCACTGAGCACCGCCCCTGCGACATCGGCAGTAGCGCCACCGGCCCTGTGCGAGTAAAGCGTTCAAATGCCACCCCTTGATGCGGCAGTGCGGTACTCACGTTGGCAATGATCGCCACCTGATGGAAATCGTGCTGCTGACGCGCGATCTTCAGCTGTTGACAGCATGGCGAGCGTCCGCCATCGGCAGCCACCAGCAATTTTGCCTGCAAGGTCTCTCCTTGCTTGAGCTCAACGGTTACCGACGCTTGCTCTCTATGGATATGTTCGACGTAATCGGGACAATAAAGATCAATGGCGCTGCGATGACTGAGCTGCTGATGAAAGACACGGCCAGCATCCGCAAGCTCAATCACTTGCCCCAAATAAGGAACACCTTGAGCATTCGCATCAATCTGTGTCTGCCCCGCATGGCCGCGGTCCGAGACATGGATATGCTGAATCGGGGTGCCAAATGGCGCTAACGCCGACCATAATCCCAGCGATTCCAGTGCAGCACAGCTTCCCTGTGCCAAGGCAATACTGCGTGCATCATACCCAGGGTGATTGGCATGATCGGGCAACATCGCCTCAACCACGGCAATACGCAGCTGACCGCCACTTAATGTATCCAGCGCAAGTGCGGCCGTGGCACCGGCCATCGCGCCACCGGCAATGATTATATCGTAGGCTTTCATCCCACCTGTCCCTAATCCCATACTGTATGGGGTCATCGCATGTCAGCGATGTTGATTCATTGATTAATGGAGTGTCTTTGGAGTCTCATCCGCATCCGGACGCGCACCCAATTCAGCATGCACTACCATGCAGCACACACGAACATGCTCGCAAACTTGCTCAAGCAGCTCCGCTTGTTCTTGCATATCACCGTCTTCGTCAATGCCAAGCTGGGCAATGGCTTTAAGGTCGCTCAGCGCCTCGGTGACGTCATTGGAGAGTTGACGGCCTTGTTTACCGATCAGCCCTACCCCTGCTAAAAACGCATTGATCCATTCGACAAGGGCTTCTGCTCGAGCGACTACGCCAACCTGCTCGTCGTCAGGGACATAGATATCGAGATCTAAGTCGTCCCCGGTCAATTGTGTTTTCAGCTGGTGATAGCTTTGCATGGCGAGGGTTTTCGCCTCAGTCGGCCATCCCATACCTTGGTTGGTATAGTCGTAAAGCATGGTGAGCCAGCCCCCATCTTCCAGCGCCATACCCCCACTTAACATACCGGCGATTAAGCCATGCATTTCGGCGGGTGTGACGGCAAGGCTATCTGCCGATAAAGTCGTCGCGGCTTGCGCATAAAGAGGTAAACGGGTATCAGTCACAATCTTGCCCTTGGTCGTGCATGTTATAAAACCCACAGTCTACCATTTCACACCGCGTGGCTGAATCGCTCCCGTATCAAAAGCACGCAAACACGCCTTGATACCTCTTCCGATACGAAGGCACGGATAAAATCGTTTCATCGTGGCTGGCAGTGTAAATCGACGCGCTACGCAACGGGCATGACAAAGATCAATATCATACTCGGCTTGGCAACTGACCATAATAAACTGCGGCTTAGCTCTCATCTGCCAACCTGTCAGGGCATGCATCACCCGTTTCCATGTCTAAATTGACAGCAGATACACAGCTTAAGTATTTCAAAGTGGTGTATCACTAAAAATAATTGCTAGAATAGCGGGCATTGTTACTGTGTCGTTGGCCCAAGAATAAGAGGCCGCACGAGGAGCCAGCCAACCATTATGAGCACACAACCGGTTGAAATTAAGATCCTTGATCGCTTTGTTCGGGTCAATTGTCCACCAGGACAAGAACAAGCGCTTAAAGAAGCAGCAAGTGAGTTCGATCAACGGTTGCAACAACTGGCTGAGCGCACTAAAGTAACCAACACAGAGCAGTTAATTGCCATTGCTGCTTTGAATGTTTGCCACGAGCTAAATGAAGCTAAGCAATCATTGGTCGACGTCCAAGATCAGGTTAAGCAACGGAGCGCCCTGATGGCGTCAAAGTTGGACACAGCAATGGCCACGCAAGGACCGCGTAAGTAACCCGAATTCCCTGGGGTGTTTGTCAGCGGATCTACGTCCCTGAGCCGATAAGCAAACCTAAGGGTGTGTTGTTACAAGCTACTGAGCAAGCTCGGCACGTACCGAGAAGCCTACGGTTTGTACTGCCCGCCCGCCTTGAACCAGCGGTTTCAAGGGCCTTCGATCCCGACGGCATCCCGGGGCCCTCTTCCAGACAGGCTAGCATCAAGGACAGTTATGCAGCCCAGACAGCAAATACGTCAACAAGTCCGACACGCCCGCCGGCAACTGAGCGCTGAACAGCAAGAGCACGCCGCCCACGCGGTCATGACACGCTTTATGGCCTTGCCGTCTGTGATCGCCTCTCAGCATATTGCCTTATATTTATCGTTTGATGGTGAGCTTGATACCGCGCCGTTGATTAATGCCTGCTGGCAGGCCGGAAAGTCTGTCTATCTGCCTGTTGTCCATCCATTCAGTCAGGGCCACTTACTGTTTTTACATTACACCCCGACCACCCCGATGCAGTCGAACCGCTACGGGATCGCCGAGCCCAAACTGGATATTCGCTATCTCTTACCCACCCATCAATTGGAGGTGATTGCCACACCCTTGGTTGCCTTTGACGATCGCGGTCAACGGCTGGGCATGGGCGGTGGCTACTATGATCGTACCTTGGCGCTCTGTGCACACCCAAGTGCTACGGCGGTCGGCCTTGCTCATGACTGTCAGCATTGGGGCCAATTACCCACCGAGCAATGGGACATGCCCCTTCCCCACATATTAACGCCCAGTCACCATTGGCACTGGTCAGCCACGAATTCGCGACCTCTATCCTGACGGCGTCGACGCGCTTCGCTATAATCGCCGCCAAAACCCCCATTAGGAGTGATCATGAACCAAGACGATAAAAAAAGAGCAGCTGGCGAAGCGGCGGTGGAATATGTCAAACCCGGCAGCATTGTTGGCGTAGGGACAGGCTCGACCGTCAACTACTTCATCGATGCCCTTGAGCCGATTAAATCGCAAATTAAAGGCGCTGTTTCCAGTTCAGAAGCATCCACCGAGCGTTTGAAAGCACTGGGCATTGAGGTGTTTGATGCGAACGACGTCGCTAGTCTTGATGTATACGTGGATGGCGCAGATGAAATTAACGCGCGCAAGCACATGATTAAAGGCGGAGGCGCGGCCCTCACCCGTGAAAAGATTGTCGCGGCGATCGCAGACAAATTCATCTGCATTATCGATGACACCAAACACGTTGATGTTCTTGGCGAGTTTCCGCTTCCTGTGGAAGTGATCCCGATGGCACGCTCTTATGTGGCTCGCGAGTTGGTCAAACTCGGGGGCGATCCTTGCTATCGTCAAGGGGTAGTGACCGATAACGGCAACGTGATCTTGGATGTGCACAATATGAAAATCCAAGATCCAAAAGCGCTCGAAGATACCATTAACGGTATCGCAGGTGTAGTGACTGTCGGCCTATTCGCCAACCGTGGTGCCGATGTCGTCTTGACCGGCACCGAAAACGGCGTGCAAAAAATTGCAGACTAAACGCATAACCCACCATACATAGTCGGTGAGAAACGTATTATCACCCGCAAAAGCCAAACGTTTGCGTTTAGTGTAATCAATAAGTTAAAAGCGCCTTTTATAAGGTGCTTTTTTTATGGTCTAGAACGGATAATTCTTACCCCTTCGCAAAATTTTTGTTATCTTGGTCACTGTTCTGATACCGGCACATCGCGCGCCCTCCTGCGGCTTCGCGAATGAGATCAGCCTAATGACAGCGCTTCTAGCCGCTTTTTCTTAGCAGACGCGTTAAGGGCACAGGGTCACGATGCGCCCCGGCACTCAGGCGCAACATTGCTACCACTATTGTTTCTAAGGAAGAGAACAGCCCGCATGTCACACTATTCACTGGACAAGAATAAGATCAAAATTCTGCTCCTCGAAGGCGTCCACCCCACGGCGTTAGAGGCCTTCAAGCAAGCTGGTTATACCAATATTGAGTATCACAAAGGCTCCCTCACCGGTGAGGCGCTGGAAGAAGCGATTCAAGATGCTCACTTTGTCGGCTTGCGTTCACGTACCCAGCTGACTGAATCGGTTTTCGCAAAGGCGAAAAAATTGGTCGCAGTCGGCTGCTTTTGTATCGGAACTAACCAAGTTGATCTCGACGCAGCTGCTCAACGTGGTATCCCGGTTTTTAATGCCCCCTTCTCGAATACCCGCAGCGTCGCCGAATTAGTGCTTGGGGAGATCCTGCTGCTGCTACGTGGTATTCCGGAAAAGAATGCCAAAGCACATCGTGGCGAATGGCAGAAATCCGCCGAACGCTCGTTTGAAGCACGCGGAAAAGTATTAGGGATTATCGGTTATGGCCACATCGGGACGCAGCTGAGTATTTTGGCAGAGAACCTTGGCATGAACGTTTGTTATTACGATATCGATAACAAGCTCTCACTCGGAAATGCCGTGCAAGTCAACTCGCTGACTGAATTATTAAACCGTAGTGATGTGATTTCATTGCACGTTCCAGAAACCGAAAGTACTCAAAACATGATTGGCAGTGAAGAATTCGCCCGCATGAAGCCCGGTGCTATCTTTATTAATGCCTCACGCGGTACAGTGGTGGACATTGATGCCCTATGTGGCGCGCTCGAGAGCAACCATTTGTCCGGAGCGGCGATTGATGTATTCCCTGTTGAGCCTAAAACCAATAATGATCCCTTCAGCTCACCGCTGCAGGCCTTTGATAATGCGCTGCTCACCCCACACATTGGTGGCTCGACACAAGAAGCGCAGGAAAACATTGGCCTTGAGGTGGCAGGCAAGTTGATCAAGTACTCTGATAACGGCTCGACACTCTCTTGTGTCAACTTCCCAGAGGTGTCACTGCCAGAGCATCAAGGGCGTTCTCGTTTACTCCACATTCACGCGAACCGTCCCGGTGTGTTGACCAAAATAAACACCACCTTTGCCGATGAAGGCATCAACATCGCCGCACAATATCTGCAAACTTCAGCAAAAATTGGCTATGTGGTCATTGATGTCGAAACCGAACAGGCTGATAAAGCACTGAAAAAGCTGAAAGCGATTGAAGGCACGATTCGCGCCCGCATTCTTCACTAACTGAAAGCGATAAAAAAAGCCCCATTGGGGCTTTTTTTCATTGAGACACAAAGCCGCATCGGCTGACACTTGTCGTAACCTTATTGCCTGTGCGTTACTGTTCTTCACGCAAAAAGACCAACTCATTTCCTTTGGACTGTGCCTCGCTAAAATAGTAGCCGCCAACATCAAATGTCTTGATAGCTTCAATGGATGTCGCACGCTGATCAATCAAATAGCGCGCCATCATGCCACGGGCTTTTTTGGCGTAAAAACTGATCACCTTGTATTGACCGTTCTTACAGTCTTTAAAGACAGGGGTCACAATGTCGCCGTCGAGTTTTTTCTTGTTTACCGCTTTGAAATACTCATTGGAGGCCAAGTTCACCAGTAATCGATCACCTTGCTCTGCCAAGGTGCGATTCAATGTCTCAGTGATGATATCGCCCCAAAACTGATACAAGTTATCACCGCGCGATGTCGCCAGCTTGGTGCCCATTTCAAGGCGATAAGGTTGCATCAAATCCAATGGCCGCAATAGGCCATACAGCCCCGACAGCATACGGAAATGTGCCTGCGCCCAATCAAAGTCCTCTTCAGACATTGAAGTGGCATCCAGACCCGTATAAACATCCCCTTTAAACGCCAGTACCGCAGGGCGTGCATTATCAGTGGTAAAGGTTGGAGACCATTCGGCAAAACGGACCGCATTCAGACTGGCAATTTTATCACTCACCTTCATTAACGCACCGATATCGGCGGGCGTTAATTGGCGACATACCTCGATCAATGCTTGAGAGTGCTCAGTCAGCATGGGTTGGGTATGACGTTGCGTCGGCAATGGTGACTCATAATCCAATGTTTTTGCGGGGGAGACCACAATCAGCATCTTGCTAACCCTTATGTTATCTGTCTGTTGCCAAGACTATCATTCCAGCATAAAAAAGCCACCGCATCACGGTCACTGCTTGGGCAAAGGCCAAGCCTTTTCGTCCAATTGGCTGTGAAGTTCAGGGAAACGGCGACTATCAAACACAGGCACTCGCCCTAACGAACGTTGGGTGTGGTAATCAGCGGCCAAGCGCTTAACAATGCCAGACAGCAATAAGATCGCAATCATGTTCACCAAGGCCATCATGCCCATTGATGCATCCGCTAGCGTCCACACTAAGGGGAGCTCGGCCAGCGCACCAAACATCACCATGCCCAATACCAATGCTCGAAAATAAGGCAGTGCCGGGCGCAAGCGACCATTGATAAACAACAAATTGGTTTCTGCATACGAGTAATTGGCAATGATGGAGGTAAACGCAAAGAAGAAAATGGCCACCGCCACAAATTGCTCGCCCCAATCGCCGACCTGTGCACTCAAGGCACGCTGTGTCAGTTCCACCCCCGTGACTTCGCCGCCGGGAATATACTCCCCCGATAGCAGAATAATCGCGACGGTTGCGGTGCATATCACCAGAGTATCGACAAAGACGCCCAGCATTTGCACATAGCCTTGAGAAACTGGATGAGGCGGATAGGGTGTGGCGGAGGCGGCGGCATTCGGCGCCGAGCCCATGCCCGCCTCATTCGAGAAAAGGCCACGTTTAATCCCCTGAATCATCCCTTGCGCCAAGGTATAACCCAACGCGCCGGAAGCGGCTTCATGAAGACCAAAAGCACTTTTAACCACCAGCGATATCACGGCGGGCACTTGCTCGAGATGGGTCAACATTACATAACACGCCAGAGATAAATAGAGCAGCGCCATCACAGGGACTAAGACCTCAGCTGTGCGCGCAATTTGGCGTAAGCCACCATAAATAATCAACCCACTAACCAGTGCCAGTCCTGCACCGACATAGGCGGGAGGCCAGCCAAAAGCCACTTGGGCAGCCTGTGAAATCGAATTCGCTTGAACTGAGTTAAACACCAAACCAAAGGCAAGGATCAGCAGCAACGAGAACAATATCCCCATCCAGCGCATCCCCAAGCCATGTTCCATGTAGTAAGCCGGACCGCCTCGGAAGTAGCCATCCGGATCGCGAACTTTATAGACCTGTGCCAAGGTGCTTTCCGCAAAGGCAGTCGCCATTCCCAGAAACGCCATCAGCCACATCCAAAAAATCGCCCCTGGTCCACCAAGAGAGAGTGCAACCGCCACACCAGCCATATTGCCTGTCCCGACGCGTGCAGCCAGTCCAGTACACAAGGCTTGAAACGACGAAATTCCCGAACTGTCGCGGCGGCGACTATGACGCATCACAGAAAACATATGGGAGAAGTGACGGAACTGAATGCCACCGAGTTTTAGCGAAAAGAAGACGCCACCGCCGATCAGCACATAAATGAGCACCGAGCCCCATATCAGGTCGTTAATAAAGGTTAAAAGGCTCAAATGACTGTCCCTCGTCGTGTCGTGATTGCTGTCTGCGGCGCAATCTTCGCTTGTCTGACCGGTAAGATCAATTGATGGCCGCCCTTGGCTGTGCTGGTCATCACTGTTTTTAAAAATTCAGTGATTACGTTCTCATAAAAAGTTCATCAATCTGCCACAAATGAGAAATACTTCAATTTTACGGTAGGGCGAGCTGTGGTATTTAAAACCTAACCGCAAGGTGAACAAGGGGTGACTATGGATAACTTTGCCTTTAACGACATGTTCGAGCAAGACAAGCCACAACGCAGCGGACGCGCAAAACCAGTCAAACGTAAATGGAGAGAAATTGAAGCGCTGAAGGACAAACAGCGACTGAGAAAAGAATTGGAAGAAATCGATATGTATGGCGATTTCTCTCAACTGGACCTTGATTAACTCACCGATAAAAGGATGCGAAAAAGGTGCTCACTGAGCACCTTTTTTATTGGTCAGGTTTTATCTGACCAAGACGGCTTTGCCCCTCAATCACTTGGCTTTCTATGCATCATCCAGTGTGGGTTGCCAATCAATGGGCGCTTTACCTTGCTCGCGCAATAATGCGTTAGTTTGTGAGAAATGGCGGCAACCCAAGAAGCCTCGATGCGCTGACAGTGGAGAGGGATGTGGCGCAGTTAAAACATGATGGCGCGTACGATCAATCGCTTTACCTTTTTTCTGAGCATGCGCGCCCCAAAGCAAGAACACCACACCGTCACCATGCTGATTAACAGCCTCAATCACTCGGTCAGTAAAGGTCTCCCACCCCAGCTTGGCATGAGAGTGCGCCTTTCCTTGTTCCACAGTCAGTACCGTGTTTAACAATAACACGCCCTGCTCTGCCCAGCTTTTCAAGTAGCCATGTGAAGGGATCTGAAACCCCTCGATATCCGTCGCTAGCTCTTTATAAATATTGACCAGCGAAGGTGGCGTTTTTACCCCGGGTAATACGGAAAAGCAGAGCCCATGGGCCTGATTGGGCCCATGGTAAGGGTCTTGGCCTAAAATCACGACTTTCACATCACCAAGTTCAGTAAAACGAAAGGCGTTGAATACATCCTCTTTGGGAGGAAAAACCGTGACGCCACTGGCCCGGACCTTTTCCACATAGGCTAGCGTATCGCGAAAATACGCTTGCTCCTTCTCGTTGGCTAGCACCTGCTGCCACGTTTGCGCCTGAGTCATGGTTGCTCCTTATCATCACACTGGCGCCATTTTAACGAGACAAACAGATGAAATCAGTGTGTGGCGCGATCTTTTGTTCTTTCTGTATGAGCATGGTAATGACGCTGGCAGCGCCCTTGTACCGCTCGGTTCGGGGTCGGTAAGCTCGCGTGTGAACGTGGCGATAATGTTCTAGTCATGGGTCGTTCCTTATCTGTGCGTGTGCCTAGAACATCATGAAAAATCAATGCCAAGTTTAAATAACTATATATTTCAAACAATTAATAAAATTCGAGAAGAATACTCCGCCAGCCATGTACCAATATGGTGCAAAACTGCCTACCCATCGATCAATCTCGCCCTTAATTTTGTAGTAAATTTACAACAAAATAGCGCTATAAATACGAATGCTTGTCGCTGCGCGTTGTGCTCTTATCATCAAATTGATTTTGTTCACAATAATATTGATATCAAATAACTATCTTCACGATAAAGGCGATTGAATATTGACCTAAATCAAAATAACCCTACAGATAAAAAGGTATATATGAACGTCGAAAGTGATGAAATCTTACATCACTAAAGTCACTATCAGAAAAGGGGATAGGCCATGATCACCGGCATTCAAGTAACCTCAGCGGCCAATGATGACCTCATCAATTCTATTTGGTTGATTGATAAAGAAACCGACCAAGCACGCTGTGTCTGTGCAAAACAAGGCTTTGAGGCGGATCAAGAAGTCGCGCTGTCTTCTTTGGGTGAGTTTGACTATCGTGAAGTCAATATCGAAACCCAAGCGGTTAATGAAGGGGGTCAACACCTGAACGTTAACGTGCTGAAGCGTGAAACCTTGGAGGATGCAGCCAAGCACCCAGAAAAATACCCGCAACTGACCATCCGTGTCTCGGGCTATGCAGTTCGCTTTAATTCACTGACCCCTGAACAACAGCGTGACGTGATCACCCGTACGTTTACAAGCTCACTGTAAACACACAGGTTATAAAGAAACAGCCCGCTTTGGCGGGCTGTTTTTGGTTAAGCGCTCAAATTAAGCAGGTACGCTCTTAAGACCGAGAAGTCGGCCTCTTGCTCACTCGACAATAAATCCATCTGCGCATGTTTTGCCAATGGCCCTGGCAGCGGAATATCCTTGTGTAAAATCGCATCGACCGACTCTTTAAACTTGGCCGGATGCGCGGTACACAAGAAAATCCCCTCTTCTTCCTCGCTAAGCTGTTGCGCTAACAAGCGATAGGCAATGGCTCCATGCGGTTCGCATAAATAGTCTTGCTCAGCAAGCTGCGTCAAACTCTCTGCGGTTTGCGCATCGTCTGCGCGTCCTGATGCCAATTCGCTCAGCGCCCACCCTTCACGGCGGAAAAGCTCTTCGATACGCGGCCAGTTGTTCGGCTGACTGACATCCATCGCATTCGATAAAGTTGCGACTGTGGTCTGCGGCTGCCACTGCCCGGAGGCTAAATAGCGTGGCACCGTATCATTGGCATTGGTGGCAGCGATAAAGCGTTTAATCGGCAGCCCCATCGCCTTGGCCAGCAAGCCCGCTGTCAGGTTGCCAAAGTTACCACTGGGTACCGCGACAACCACTTGGTCTCGCTTGTGCTGAGGGATCTGCGCAAGTGCTTCAAAATAGTAGCAAATTTGCGCCATCAGCCGGCTGATATTGATTGAGTTTGCTGAGTTTAAGCCAATGGTTTGACGCAGCTCTTGATCATCAAAGGCTTGCTTCACCATCGTCTGGCAGTCGTCAAATGTGCCGTTCACTGCCACGGTGTGAATATTGCCGCCGAGGGTACAAAACAGCTTTTCTTGCAGTGGGCTAATTTTGCCTTTCGGATACAAAATCACCACGTTGATGTTTTCAATGCCATAAAACGCATGAGCAACGGCGGCACCGGTATCGCCTGATGTGGCGGTGAGAATCGTGATCTTGTTGCCGTCTGACACTACCGCGAGAGATTGCGCCATAAAACGACCACCAAAATCTTTGAAGGCGAGCGTTGGCCCATGGAAAAGTTCTAACGCATGAATGCGCTCAGTAACAGATTTGAGTGGTGCCTCAAAGGTAAACGCCTGCGCCACCAGCTCGTGGATTTGGCTTTTTGGCAGTTCGTCGCCAATCAAGGCCGAGAGGATCTCAGTGCTACGCTCTACCAGTGGCATCGACAGCAAAGCATCGATATCCTCAAATTGCGGTATGTGCTCGGGGAAAAATAGCCCTTGTCCACGCCCCAATCCTTGTTTGACCGCTTGCGCGAACGACACGGTTTCACTGTGATCTTTGATGTTGTAAAGCTTCATGCCTGACTTCCTATTTCTTTTGCGCCCTGTCCATCAATGCGACATACATGAACAAAGCCATCATTATTTTGTACGTAGTGCTCGCGCAGCCATTGTGCGAGTCGCTCGGCAACCTGTAAATCATCACAGATGCTAAACAAGGTCGGCCCAGAGCCTGAAATCCCTGTCGCAAGTGCGCCACAGCTGTCCGCATACGCTCGCGCTTCAACAAAGCCCGGCAACAGTTTTTGCCGATAGGGCTCTGCAATCACATCACAAATCAATCTCGCCGCCAGAGCAGGTTGTTGAGTGTGACACGCGTGAATAAAGCCGCCTAAATATCGCCCGTGGGCAATGACATCTTGACGGCGATACTGTGCGGGCAAGATAGTGCGTGCTTCTGCAGTCGAGACTTTAATCCCGGGGTAAGCCATCACCCAATACCAGTTGTCAAAATGTGGTACGGCTTGGCTGATCACACCTTGGCTTTCCAGCATCAGTTGCAAGCCACCTAAGTAGCAAGGCGCCACGTTGTCATAGTGTAAGCTGCCCGAAATACTTGCTTCCATCTTCCCCATTAGCGCTAGCATGGTGGTTTCATCCAGTGGGTTACCGTGAAAGCGGTTTAACGCATCAAGTGCTGCAACAATCGAACACGCACTGGATCCCAATCCGGAGCCGATAGGCATATTCTTTTCCAGCAACATCGCCACCGGTTTTACCGCGATCCCTTGACCCTGCAGCGCATGTGCATACGCTTGGTAGGCCTGATAGACAATATTGTCCTTTTCATCAGCAGGAAGCTTGTCGGTAAATCGCCCTTCACAGCGCAGCGAAAAGGGGCGGTCGCTGCCCGCCTTCACTTCAACAACATCCCCCAGCAAACTGCCATCGATAGGGCTGACCGCTGCACCTAACACATCAAAACCCACACTCACATTACCAATTGAAGCGGGTGCGTAAACGCGTACTGTCATCACTACACTCCTAGCTTCCAACCCAAGGTGCGCATCAAATCAGCGAACACCCCTGCCGCCGTTACGGCGGTGCCTGCTCCATATCCGCGCAAGACCAATGGAATCGGCTGATAATAGCGGCTGTAAAAGGCGAGTGCATTTTCGCCATCTTTAATTTTGTGCATCGGATCGTCACTGTCTACGGCTTGAATTTTCACGAAGCATTGACCGTCTTCAATACCGCCGATATAGCGCAGCACCTTGCCCTCTTGAGCCGCTTGCTCTGACCATTGCTTAAAGTAAGCATCCGCCTCCGGCAAGCGTGCCATAAAGGACTCCACATCACCCGATTGATCAAAGCCTGGCGGCAACGCGGGCTCAACTTCGACATCTTCCAGCTCTAAATGCATGCCAGCTTCTCGTGCCAATATTAACAATTTACGCGCCACATCCATGCCAGATAGATCGTCACGTGGATCGGGCTCGGTGAAGCCACTGTCACGCGCAACCTTGGTGGCATCACTAAAGCTTACGCCTTCATCTAACTTGCCAAAAATGTGTGATAGCGACCCCGACAAGATCCCAGAAAATCGTGATAACTCGTCCCCCGCAGCAATCAGGTTTTGCAGGTTTTCAATGACGGGCAAGCCAGCCCCCACCGTGGTTTCATACATAAACTTACGATGTGTCGCGCGCGCCGCCTGACGCAGCTGTTGGTAATAAGCCATGCTACTGGTATTGGCTTTTTTGTTAGGCGTGATCACATGGAAGCCCGCACGTAAGAAGTCTGCATACTGATCCGCGACTTGTTGCTCTGCTGTGCAGTCAATCAATACTGGGTTGATGATATGATTTCGCTGCACCAACTGAATCATACCGGCAAGGCTAAACGGTGAAAGGTGATTAGGCAGCTCATCACGCCAGCTATCTAGGTTAATGCCTTGGCTGTTCAGCCACATGCCTTTACTATTTGCCAGTCCACAGACACGCATCACAATGCCTTGCTGCTGCAGCTTCGCTTGTTGACGGCGAATTTGCTCAATCAACTCGCCACCGACACCGCCCACACCGACGATAAACACATCGAGGTGATGTTGGCTGTTAAACAAGTTTTCATGGCAGGCTTTCACCGCTTCCGAGACACGCTCTGAGGGGACAACCGCCGAGATAGCACGCTCTGATGAACCTTGAGCAATGGCGACGATATTGACATTCACTTCCGCTAGCGAGGTGAAAAAGCGCGCCGCAATTCCTTTCGAAGTGCGCATACCATCCCCCACCAAGGAGACAATCGATAGGTGATCGATAAACTCGACAGGCTCAAGCAAACCATCTTTAAGCTCAAGTTCAAAGTGGGTCCGCAACGCCTTCTCAGCTCTCACTTTATCCTGCGCTTGAATACAAAAGCTAATGCTGTACTCCGACGACGATTGGGTGATCAGCACGATGGAAACGCCCGCGGATGACATGGCGCCAAACATACGTGAAGCCATACCAACCATTCCCTTCATCCCCGGACCAGAGATATTGACCATACTCAGATCGCTAAGCGTGGTGATCCCTTTAATGGCAAGCTTATCCTCACCAGTATCATCGCCAATCAAGGTACCTGCGCCTTGAGGATTGGCCGTATTTTTAATCAAACAAGGGATATGGAAGCGAGCAATAGGGGCGATGGTTTTAGGGTGGAGCACCTTAGCACCAAAGTACGACAGCTCCATCGCTTCTTGATAACTCAGCGACTTCAGCAAACGCGCGTCTGGCACCAAGCGGGGATCGCAGTTATAGACACCATCGACATCCGTCCAGATTTCGCAGCACTCTGCACGGACACAAGCGGCCAGTACCGCAGCAGAATAATCGGAGCCATTGCGTCCCAAGGTCACCAGCTCCCCTTGCTCATTGCCGGCCATAAAGCCTGGCATCAAGCCAACATGATTAGCGGGAATGGGAGACTGTTTAAAGCGTTGCGAGGAGGTTTCAATGTCGACTTCAGCACTCAGGTAACTGCCAGAAGCGGCAAAATAACTGACCGGATCAATCTCAAAGACTTGATAGCCACGCGCCACTAACAGCGCTTGCATGGCCGCTACGGACAAACGTTCCCCCTTGCTCACCACGCGCGCATAGGTGCTGTCCGGACAAAGCCCTAGCAGGTTCATACCGTGCACGTATTGGCGTAGTTGTCCGAGACTGCGAGAAAGCTTATCGAACAAAGGTTGGGTATCGAGATTGGGCTGGCGTTCGGCAAGGCCTTGGAACAGCGCGGTGAAAATGGTTTCTAGCTCTTTGAGTGGCAGCTCAGCCTCTCCATGTTTAACCGTATTATCCACCACGGACACCAGAATATTGGTAACACGCGCTGGGGCGGACAAAACAGCAGAGACGTCACTCTGACCCTGATTGCTAACAATGATGTCAGCGGCACGACTGAATCGCTCTGCATCAGCAAGCGATGTGCCACCAAATTTTAAAACTCGCATCCGTTTGGGACCTCTCTCTTAAGATAAAAAAAAGCCCGTACCGGTGAGGGTACGGGCTTTTTTTGGAAATTCTGTGCGTATCAGCCCGCACCAACACACATTGTGCCAGTAATAATGGTGGTTGTTGTGGTGGTAAGGGTGCTGATCGTCAGTTGCATGTGTGTTGCGTTTATCGTTTGTTTTGTTGAGTTCTATTTAGGTGTATCGAATCATGCCGCCAAGGTCAACAAAAAAGTGACACTGATTGCTTTTTCGCCAAAACTCTGAGAGGTTGAAGAGAACAAGAACGGCATGGAAGCAGGGAACGCGAATGACACAGGACGCCATGGCGCAATTAGTCGCAAATACGATATTACAAGGCTCGGATGCCATGTATGGTCGCTTCTTAGATGTGACGTCAGGCGCTCAAGAGCGCTTTGAGCAGCAAGATTGGAAAAGCGTGCAGCAAGCACTGAAAACGCGTATTCAATTTTACGATCACCATGTCGGCTTAGTGAGTCAGCAACTGCGCGCTATGCTGGGCAAAGAACACGCCACACGCTCCTTTTTGATGGCTGTGAAAGCAGCCTACATCAAACTCCTTGATGATTACCCGCGCTACGATATCGCTGAGAGTTTTTTCAATTCGGTGTATTGTCGTATTTTCGAACACCGAAATATTCGTCGTGACAAACTGTTTGTACAAAGTTCGCAAGGCGGACGCATTCCCAAGTATCCAACGCCCTTGTTGCGACGCTTTCAATCGCAAGCTGGCATTTATGCCACGCTAGAGCGTATGCTAGACAGCACTCCCTTTACCCTGCCTTGGCGAGATAAAAGTGGCGATCTTAAGCGCATTACGCAAATCCTTCAGCAACGCTTTGGCCCACAGTTAACCATGAGCTTCACCATTGAAATGGTGCGTCAGCCGTTTTTTCGCAATAAAGGAGCGTACTTAATTGGCCGTCTGGATATGGCGAACCAACGTCGCCCCCTCGTGCTGCCCTTGCTTATCTCAGATGACGGCGAGCTGTATATTGATGCATGTATTACCGATAGCGACGATGTGAGTATCGTATTTGGTTTCGCGCGCTCTTATTTTATGGTGTATGCCCCCGTCCCAGCGGCTTTAGTCGACTTTCTCAATCAATTAATGCCCAATAAAACCCCAGCAGAGCTCTACACCGCGATCGGCTGTCAAAAACATGGTAAAACCGAGCTATACCGCGAATTTCTCTATCATTTGGATAATTCTGATGACTTATTTGATATCGCGCCGGGGATCAAAGGGATGGTGATGTCGGTGTTCACGCTGCCCTCATACGGCTTTGTGTTTAAGATCATCAAAGACAAATTCGCACCGCAAAAACAAATGACGCACGCCCAAGTGCGCGAGAAATACCGCCTCGTTAAAGAGCACGATCGGGTGGGACGCATGGCCGACACGCAGGAGTATCGGAACTTTATCTTTCCTCGTCACCGTTTCAGCGATGCACTGATTGACGAATTGCTAAACGTGGCGCCTTCATGTGTGTCCGTCACTGACACAGAAGTACGGATCCGCCATTTATATATGGAGCGGCGGATGATCCCGCTAAATATTTACCTCGAGCAAGCCAGTCCTGACGCCTTAACCCAAGCAGTGCAAGAGTACGGTGATGCCCTCAAAGAGCTCGCAGCTGCCAATATTTTTGCCGGTGACATGTTGTTTAAAAACTTTGGCGTCAGCCGTCATAATCGGGTGATTTTCTATGATTATGATGAAATCGCCTATCTCACTGAGGTCAATTTCCGTCGTATACCGCCACCGCGTTATCCAGAAGATGAGCTAGCCGCAGAGCCTTGGTACAGCGTGGGAGAAAATGATGTGTTTCCCGAAGAGTTTCGTACCTTTTTGTTGGTCAACCCTTCGCTACGTGATGAGTTTGAGCGCCTGCACCCCGAACTTTTTGAGGCCGAATTTTGGCAGCAACTGCAGCATCAGGTTCAAGAGGGCTACTTCCATGATGTGCGCCCCTACAGCGATGCGCTTCAGTTAGTCAAAGCCTAAACACGCTTAACCTGGCGTCAATTTTGCTTGTTGTTTTATCGTCGTCATCACACGCTGGCGCTTATCAGGTACGTCAATAGCATGACGTTTTTTTAGACAAAGTTGCGACCGCGCACACTTTATTGTCTACACTGATCATCAGCGGTGACGAAACCGACAAAAATAACAACGCAAAGGAACCTAGAGTGAAACAATTCGGATTGTTCGCACTCGCCTTGCATTTAGTGGCAACCCCTGCATTTGGCGAGCAAATGCTATCGTTCGAGACCGAGACGATAGCCGACTCCAATCGCTTTTTTATCCAGTCGATGCCCTCGGCCGGAGACGGATTTGATAGCTGGACCATAGAGTCAGGCTATCGCTACCCCTTGAGTAATCTCTCCGTTTACCTTGGCACGCAAATGAAAAGCGAAACCCAGACAGCCCCCACGCAACGCGGCTTACTCAGCGGCATTGAGTACCGATTTACCGACAAGTTACATGTTTCAAGCCAACTGAGCCACGGCTACCAACGTGATAAAAGCGTTAACCAATGGGGAGTCAGTAGCCGCTACCAATTGAGTGACTCTTTCGATGTCAATGCCGGGCTAGATGTGGAGTTTGATCCTGAAAAAGACACTGAGTCTATTTACCAACTCGGCGTCGGGTTACGCTTTTAACAACGTGTAACGACGGCGTGAATGCTTAATCCACGTCGCTGACTGTGTTCAAGGGCTGCGCGCAAACCAGCACACCGTTTTTGTCAGCATACAGGTAATCACCCGGGGTCACTAACACCCCTTCTAGCGTTAGCACCACATCTACCTCTCCCCAGTCCCGTTTTTGGGTTTTAATCGGACAGACGCCGAGTGCTTTAATGCCAATAGGCAAGGTGGCGAGAGTTGCCACATCTCTCACTGGCGCGGCAATCACCACCCCTGCCCAGCCATTGTCGACCGCACTTTTTCCGATCATATCGCCCAATAGCGCACGATCCATCGCGCCGCCGCCATCAACCACTAAAACCTGACCTTGGCCGGGCGTTGCGAGAAGCGCTTTCACTTTGGAGTTATCGTGATAACAGCGGACAGTACGTATCCGTCCTTCAAAGCCGCTCACCGCGCCAAAATCTTGCCACTGAATGGGTAACCAACGCACAGCATCTGGGTGGTTGTCGCATAAATCAGGTAGTCTATCGTCCATGATGCTCTCCTTAGTCCATTGATGAGTCTGTCAACGCCAGCAGTGATGAAAACGTCACGCCTAGTGACTGCGGCGCAAAATCTGTCATCAGTGCAGGCAGTAACCATAATGTATCGTCCTCCACCCAATAAATCGCGTTTTGCTGCCATGTTTTCGCTAATGCAATCGCTTCGTCTTGAGTCAGGGCAACGGCAAAACCCGGCTCAAACCAGCTGCCATCAGGCGCCCCACCATTCATTGCCCAATAACGAATCCCCGCTTTCTCCATCTCATCCTCGAGCTGACGATTACGCAATTGATTCTCTTTCTCAGATAAAGGTTGGCTACGAGGGTTAAATGCGGTAAGAATGGCAAAAGAGCGGACACTGGGTGCTTGGGGTGCCCGAAATGCGATCTGCTGGTAAGTTTTCCACAAATCGCTGGCGTTATTCTGATCACACATTATTTACACCTGTTCGTTACTAACATTATGCTTAATTGCTAATTATGCGCTAGTATTCATAAAGTTAAACGGGAAGTTGACCCTAATCACCAACAAAGATGCTTTTGATTGGGGTCAATAAAGGATGAAAAAAATCATCAACGTTCACCGTAATATATTGTTAGCGCGCTGTTAAATGAATACAATTAGCGGCAATCAATGGATGTAACAGTGATTGCCTCTGAGGCTTACGAGGGCCGATAACGCCCCGCCTCAACTGGAACACACGGTGCGTTGTCTAGCATCGACACACACCTCTCTATGGATGGCGTGCCATATGTTGATTGCGAGGTTCGCGGAAGGCATCCTCTCGCAATTTTGTAAATTTTTTTCATGGGCTAGTGGAACTAGACTGTGAAGCGCAACCGGATTCTATTTAGATATTAGGTATCGCCAATGCAAACCCCGCAAATTCTGATTGTAGAAGATGAACAAGTCACACGTAACACGCTGAAAAGTATCTTTGAAGCGGAAGGTTACAATGTCTTTGAAGCCAGCGATGGCGACGAGATGCATCAAGTCCTATCCAATCATCAAGTGCACTTGGTGATCATGGACATCAACTTGCCCGGTAAAAACGGCTTACTGCTCGCGCGTGAATTGCGCGAACAAGGAGACATGGCATTGATGTTCTTGACGGGCCGTGACAACGAGGTCGACAAAATCCTAGGGCTGGAAATTGGTGCCGATGACTACATTACCAAGCCATTTAACCCTCGTGAACTGACCATTCGTGCACGTAACTTGTTAACCCGTGCAATGAGTAGCGTGAACGGTGGTGAAGAAAAACGCAACGTTGAACAGTATGTGTTCAATGGTTGGGTTCTTGATATCAACAGTCGCTCTTTGATTAATCCTGAAGGCGAGTCGTTCAAATTGCCACGTTCAGAGTTTCGTGCCCTGCTGCACTTCTGTGAAAACCCAGGCAAAATCCAGACCCGTGCTGAGCTGTTGAAAAAGATGACAGGTCGCGAGCTAAAGCCGCATGACCGTACTGTGGATGTCACAATTCGTCGTATTCGTAAGCACTTCGAATCACACAGCGACACCCCAGAGATCATTGCCACCATTCACGGTGAAGGCTATCGCTTCTGCGGTGAGCTCGAAGATCAATAAGCTGCACACCCAATATGAATAAGGCGCCTGATGGCGCCTTTTTTGTTTAGCTTGTTGGTGGCGTTTAGGAGGATTGCTCATCTAACCATGCTTTTAACACCGTCAGATCGTGCTGATAGCCTACTTTAATTTCATCAACCCAATCGGCAATATTCTCCCACCACGCAGGTAACTCGGGAGACTGCGCTTTTTGAGCCACTTTTTGCACATGCTTTAAGCCCACTGAGCCTGCCGCACCTTTAATTTTATGCGCTTCCGACACAATGCCATCTTGGTCGCGTGCGGTCATATTCGAGTCAAGAATCGCGATGTATTCAGGCATCAATTGTTCAAACATTTCAATGCTTTTTCGCACAGGCTCGGTGCCAACCAGCTCGACATAGCCGGTGAGCATGTCCATATCCAACAGCTTTTCCGCTTGCTCGCTTGCGACTGGCCGCGTCGACGCACTCTCGTCAGTCACCGCTTCTTGCCCCTCCGCTAACGCATAACGCTCAATTACCTGGCTAAGTGCCGCGACACTGATCGGCTTGCTGATTGCATCATCCATGCCTTTGTCGATGTACTCTCCTTTGTCTTTGATCACATTGGCGGTTAATGCGACAAGTGGTGGTAAGCTCGACTGTGTTTCGCGTAATGTTGCGGCAATATCAAAGCCGGTCATATCCGGTAATTGAATATCTAACAGCAATAAATCAAACGCTCCGGGCATAAAGGTGTTTAGCGCCGACTGACCATCTCGAGCAACGGTCACCTCATGGCCTAGACTTTCCAATAAATTGGTAGCGACCGTGATGTTTAGCTCAATGTCTTCGACGAGCAAAATTCGCAAGCGGCTATCACTGCGCGTGGGCAGTTGGACCTCATCATCCGCAGGCTCACTCAAAGGCACGGAAACCGTGACGGTAAAGGTACTCCCTTCACCTTCTTCGCTATCGACGGTAATGTCGCCTCCCATCATACGCGCTAACTGGCGAGACACGGCGAGTCCAATCCCTGTTCCCACAGCATGCAAGTTTTCTTCGCCTTGTTTTACCTGATAGTACATGGCAAAAATTTTATCTTGCTCATCTGCAGGGATCCCGACCCCGCTGTCTTCGACTTCAAAGCAAAGATGCGCGTGGTCATCTTCCACATCTGCACTAACAGTGATGATCACACAGCCTTGCTTGGTGAATTTGACGGCATTCCCGACCAGATTCCACAAAATTTGACGTAATCGTGTCGCATCCACGGCGACAAATTCCGGCAAGTCTGTCACCCGTTCAAGTTCAAACCGCAGCCCTTTTTGCTCCGCCATCAGGCCAGAGATGTTTTCAATCTCAGTAACAAATTCACGCAGATCGATGCTGGTGGGGTACAAGGACAGTCGGTTTCGATCGGATTTATCTAAATCGATAATATCGTTGAAAATATTACCCAAGGTGATGGCACTGACGTAAATGGTACGTAAGTAATTGCGTTGATCATCATCCAGCGGCGAGTCCAATAGCATGCGGCTCAATCCGACAATCCCATTCAGCGGTGTGCGCAGCTCGTGACTAATGGTGGAGATAAAGGCGGTTTTATCTCGGCTCGCTTTCTCCAATGCATCTTGATAACGCTTGCGTTCGGTGATTTCACGGCCAAAGCCAAGCAGTCCCAGATGACGCCCGTCTCGCGCAAAGAAAGGGACTTTGCGCAGTTCAAAATAGGCCTTGCGTCCATCTTGATACTCAAGCCATTGCTCGTAGGTAATGGAGACATTGTTATCAAAGACTTGCTGATCGGTCTCTACCACTTTAGCGGCAATATCCTCGCGATAGACATCCCACGGCGTCAGGCCCTTCAGCGCCTTCTCTTTATAGCCGGTCAGCTCTTCCATCGCGCGGTTACAACCAGAGAACTGCCCCTTGGCATTGCGGTAATAAATCAGATCCGGCGACGCATCAATAAACGAGCGCAGCAATGCGGTTTGCTCGGCCAGCTCTAGCTGAGCTTTTTCCCGCTGATACACCTCGTTTTCTAGATCCTTGATCGCCTCTTGGCGCGCACTCTCAGCTTTTTTACGCTCTTCGATTTCTAAATTCAGTTGCTCAATATTTTCGGTCAACTGCCGGTTAAGACGCATGTCTCGCGCACGCATCTCTTCCAATTTAGACACCAGCTTAGATAAGCGCTGCCGCGATTCTTCCAGCTGATCCACCACCACGGACAAAAAATAAACCGCCCAAGGGGTAATCACCAGGCCGAAGAAAATCGAGCGGATAATGTCGATATTTTGCACCGTGCCTTCCAGCACCAAGGTGATGCCCACTTGCACCACCACGGCCAGTGCCACAAGCGCTAGCGCGAGTAACATGCTGAAGCGGACAATGCCCAGCTTGACCAGCAAATCAACATAATACTGCGCTAATACTTTGAGTTGTTTCATAAAGGCTTACTACACGCCAGTTAAGAGTGGAAGTGTTCAGGCTCAGGGCGCGGCGCATCATTTTCTGTGACGCAAGACGTTGGTCCCATTAAGCTGACTTGATTACGCCCGAGTCGCTTCGCCTGGTACATGGCTAAGTCGGCTTGATGGATAAGCTCTCCATAATCCCCTTCGGGTGAGGGGATCATACACGCAACGCCGAGACTCGCGGTCATCACCGCTGCGACCGGCGAATACTGATGCGCGATTTCACGCTCGGCCAACGCAGCTCTTGCCCGCTCGGCAACTAAGGCGGCCCCATCAAGCTCAGTGTGAGGCAATACAATAGCAAATTCCTCTCCCCCATAACGCGCGACCGCATCAAGTGGTCGATTAATCGCCGACTTAAAAGCGTTCGCCACTTGCTGCAAGGCCCAGTCGCCTTGTTGATGACCGTAATTATCGTTGTAAAGTTTGAAATGGTCGATGTCACAGAGAATCAAGGCAAGCGGCGTTTGTTCACGGGCGTGTGAGCGCCACAACTTGCGCAGTTGCTCATCAAAGCTGCGTCGATTCGCCACTTGAGTCAAACTATCCACGAAGCTCATTTCTTGGAATGACATGATCGCATCCGCTAGCTGTTGTTGGGTGTGCTTACGTTCGGTGATATCGCGTGCCATCACCAGTACTGCAAAGCTGTCAGTCACCGGATCATCAATACGCGATTTAGTCACTTCAAACCAAGTTTGCTCGCCGCTGGGCCGCCAAATCACATCTTCATAGGTCACGGTTTCCCCAGTATCCAGTACATGCTGATCGCGCTGACGATGCTGATCAAAAATATCTGCATCGACGACCTCTTGCGCTGGAGAGGTTTCAAGCGCTTCAATGGAGACCCCGAGCGCATCGGCATAGGCTTGATTACAGGCAAGGTGGTAATAGTCCTGATCAAAGATCCCAATCGGATCCACACTGGCATTAAAAATCGCGCTCAATAAATTGCTCCGTTGCTGAAGCGCTTGTTCGGCCGATTGGCGATGATGCACCTCACGTTGCAAACTTTGCTGCATTTGGTGCCAGTCGGTCACATCATGACTGATGCTCAAGGTACCAACCACCTGTTGCTGATCATTTTTAAGCGCGGTGATGTTGGTTTCGAGCAAACAGCTTTCGCCGTTTAGTTGCGATGCCCACGTACGTACCGTCTTTGAGCCAGACAAAGGCTGATCGGCATGCCACATAATGCCCTCTTGCTCGCGGCCTCGCCAAAAGCGGTCAAAGGCCGCATTGGTTCCCACCACATTGCCATCGACATCTTGAAAGCAAACCAATTCAGCCAACGAATTAATCACGCTAAGCAAAACACCATGTTCTTGATGCTGTAGCTGCCATTGCGCGTGGCGCGCCAGTGGTGCTAGCGACACCAACCATGCTTTTTTACGCCGACAACGAATGGGTAAGCCCGACAAGCGCACGCCAATGCGTACTCGATTCGCGCCGGGTGCTTTGACCTTAGCTTCGACATTAGAGAAAGGGCGTGGCCACTGCTGCGCAACAATAAAGGCACGTACCGCTTGTCGCTGGTGCTCATTGGCCGTTTTAAAGTGGCTTTTGCTGTCCACCAATGAAAATGCCTCCACACAGGCAGCATTGGCATACAAGATGTCACCCTCATCGGCGGTAACAATGGCATGGGGAGTATCGAGATCAGCCATATACACACGCCAATGGGTTAACGCGACGGTTTCTTGTCGCGCACGCCACGCGTAGCCAAGCACCGCACCTAAAACAAGAAATGTAAATAAAATGAAAAATGCCATGCGGCTCCTGTGTGATCACAACCATCCTTGATTCGCGACATCTTTTTCCGTTGCGCCGCTTATGGAACCGCTATTTTGCCACAGTTTTCTCAAAATACATGGCTACGTGCCTCACAGGTTTTTACTGTCAGTTGTCATTTTTTTACATCAAATCACAGCGTATCTTGCTATGAAACTGAAGACATAAAACGCACCCTGCTTTATTTCTTTAGTTGGTTAGAATTTATGCTCGAATTTGGCCTTAAATTAATAATTATTTAACAAAACAGCATAAACGCGAATAGCTATTATTCCTGAAAAAATTGACACAAAACCTGAAAATATCAGGTGTTTAATTGACATCACACCAAGCTTCATGGTGCATAAAGGCTGCATAATAAAATTTGACCTTTAACTGCTTTGCCGTTAATTTGAAAGGTCGCTGAATAGCGCTTTCTGGATACGGCAGGCTAGGCATCGCGTTGAAAATCAGTAATTTAATTACTTACAAGCACGCGATTTTCCCGTTAAAAAAACACAACATAACGGGTGAGCTGTCACAGTCCTAGACGCTTTCAGAGTGGTCAGGAGGATCACGACAATAAATGCAATCACTGCGAGTGACGCAGTAGCAAGGGAGAATTGCAATGTCGCTGTACAACCCAATGTTGGAAAAGGATAACTGTGGTTTTGGTTTGATCGCCCATCAAGAAGGTGAGCCCAGCCACAAGTTGGTTCGTACCGCCATTTCCGCACTTGATCGCATGACCCACCGCGGAGGGATTAACTCCGATGGCAAAACCGGGGACGGTTGTGGGTTATTGCTTCAAAAGCCCGACCGTTTCTTTCGCCTTATTGCCGAACAAAACCAATGGAACCTAAGCCGTTTGTATGCGGTGGGGATGCTGTTCCTGAGCACAGATCCGGTGAAGGCGCAGCGCGCCCGCGCGGTGTTTGAACAAGAAATTGGTGCCGAAACCCTCTCCGTGGTTGGTTGGCGTACGGTACCAACCAACCCTGACGTGCTGGGTGAAATCGCCAAGCAGTCACTCCCCGTTATCGAACAAGTCTTTATTAATGGCCCAGCCGGTTGGCGCGCACGCGATTTAGAGCGTCGCCTGTATATTGCTCGCCGCCGCGCAGAAAAAGCGTTAGCTGACGACACAGACTTCTACATTACCAGTCTGTCGACCCAAACCATCGTCTACAAAGGCTTGTGTATGCCGGCAGATTTGCCGCGCTTTTACACCGATTTAGCCGATTTACGCCTCGAGTCTTCGATCTGTTTATTCCACCAGCGTTTTAGTACTAACACGCAACCACGCTGGCCGCTCGCTCAACCGTTCCGTTACCTTGCACACAATGGTGAAATCAACACCATTGAAGGTAACCGCCAATGGGCACGCACACGGGCATACAAATTTAACTCGCCCTTATTGCCAGACCTCCATCAGGCCGCGCCTTTTGTCAATGAATCAGGGTCGGATTCGTCGAGCCTCGATAACATGCTTGAAGTGTTTTTGTCAGGTGGTATGGATCTCTTCCGCGCCATGCGTCTGCTTGTGCCGCCTGCTTGGCAAAACCATCCGGATATGGATGATGAGCTGCGTGCATTCTATGACTTTAACTCCATGCACATGGAGCCATGGGATGGTCCTGCCGGTATTGTGATGTCTGACGGCCGTTATGCGGCTTGTAATCTCGACCGCAACGGCTTACGCCCTGCGCGTTATGTGGTCACTAAAGATAAATTCATCACCCTCGCCTCTGAAATTGGCATTTGGGATTACGCGCCTGATGAGGTCGCTGAAAAAGGGCGTGTTGGCCCGGGTGAATTGCTGGTGATCGATACCCGAGAAGGCAAAATTTGGCACTCAGCGGAAATCGATAATGAACTGAAAAGTCGCCACCCCTATCGGGAATGGCTCGATGCTCACGTGCGTCGCTTGACCCCGTTTGAAGAACTTGATGATGATGCCAGCGAAGGCAGCCGGAGCTTGCAAGACACCCAACTGAAGGTTTACCAAAAGCTGTTTGGGATGTCGAACGAGGAAGTCGAGCAAGTCGTCAAGGTGCTAGGGGATATCGGTCAAGAGGCGACCGGTTCGATGGGCGATGATACGCCAATGGCAGTATTATCTTCTCGTCCCCGCTGTGTGAGTGACTACTTCCGTCAGAAGTTTGCTCAGGTTACCAACCCACCCATTGATCCCTTGCGTGAAAACCACGTGATGTCACTGGCCACCTGTATCGGCCGGGAAATGAACGTTTTCTGCGAGACCGATGGCCACGCCGAGCGCGTCGCGTTTAAATCGCCCGTACTCTTATTCTCAGACATGGTGCAGTTACTCGAGCTCGACGATACCTATTATCGCAACAGTATTCTCGATATTAACTACGATCCGAACGAGAAAGATCTGCAGCAGGCCATCTTAGATCTTTGCGATCAAGCCGAGCGCTGCGTGCGCGATGGCACGGTACTGGTAGTTCTGTCTGATCGTAGCATCAACAAAGACAAACTCCCTATCCCTGCCGCTATGGCAGTCGGGGCGGTGCAAAAGCGTCTGGTCCGCGAAAACTTGCGCTGTGATGCCAACATCATCATTGAAACCGGGAGTGCACGCGATCCGCACCAATTTGCCGTATTACTCGGCTTTGGTGCCACGGCTATCTACCCGTATCTCGCCTACGAAACGCTAGCCAATCAAGTTGACATTGGCGCAATCAAAAAGCCCTATCGCGATGTGATGGTGAATTTTAGAAATGGCATCAACAAGGGCCTCTATAAAATCATGTCAAAAATGGGGATATCGACCATTGCCTCTTACCGCTGTTCGCAGCTGTTTGAAGCGGTCGGCCTGCATGACGATGTGGTAGAGCTTTGCTTTAAAGGTGTCGCAAGCCGCATTCAAGGGGCGAGCTTTGATGATTTCCAGCAAGACTTAGTCAACCTTTCTCGTCGTGCTTGGATTAAACGTAAGCCGCTAGAGCATGGTGGGTTACTCAAATACGTCCACGATGGCGAGTACCACGCTTACAACCCAGATGTCGTAAAAAATCTGCAAAGTGCAGTGCGCTCTGGGGAAACGATGGACTACAAAACCTACGCGAAAACGGTGAATGAACGTCCGGTGGCAACCTTGCGCGACCTAATGCGCTTGAAAAAAGCCGATACACCATTGCCACTTGAACGCATTGAACCCGCCACCGAGCTATTTAAACGCTTTGATTCCGCGGCCATGTCTATTGGTGCTTTGAGCCCTGAAGCGCACGAAGCGTTAGCCATTGCGATGAACCGCCTTGGCGGCCACTCGAACTCCGGTGAAGGGGGGGAAGACCCACGCCGTTTCAATAGCGAGCGTAACTCCAAAATCAAGCAAATTGCATCGGGCCGTTTTGGGGTCACTCCCCACTACCTCACCAATGCCGATGTGCTGCAAATCAAAGTTGCACAAGGGGCGAAACCCGGTGAAGGCGGACAATTGCCCGGCCATAAAGTCACGGCAGAGATCGCCAAATTGCGTTTCTCAGTCCCCGGTGTCACCTTGATTTCGCCACCGCCACACCATGATATCTACTCGATTGAAGACTTGGCGCAGCTGATTTTTGATTTAAAGCAGGTCAACCCAAGCGCATTGGTATCGGTCAAACTGGTCTCCGAACCGGGCGTGGGCACCATTGCCACCGGCGTGGCAAAAGCCTATGCCGACCTGATCACCATTTCAGGGTATGACGGCGGCACAGGGGCAAGCCCATTGACCTCCGTGAAATACGCCGGTAGCCCTTGGGAATTAGGCCTTGCCGAAACCCAACAAGCCCTCGTGGAAAATGGCTTACGCCACAAAATTCGCTTACAAGTCGATGGCGGCCTCAAAACTGGCCTCGATATTGTAAAGGCCGCCATTTTAGGTGCAGAGAGCTTCGGCTTTGGCACCGCGCCTATGGTGGCGTTGGGCTGTAAATATTTGCGTATTTGCCACCTGAATAACTGTGCAACCGGTGTGGCGACCCAAGATGACACGCTTCGTCGCGACTACTTTAAAGGCTTACCTGAGCAGGTAATGAACTTCTTTAAAGGCTTAGGCGAAGAAGTCCGCGAGCTACTCGCTGAGCTTGGTGTCGAAAAGCTCACCGATCTCATTGGCCGAACGGACTTGCTGGAAGCGGTTGATGGCTTTACCGCCAAGCAACTAAAGCTCGACTTGAGCCATATTCTAGAGGCGCCCACACCCTGGCCGGGCAAAACCTTATATTGTAGTGAGCCTAATACGCCTTTTGATAATGCACCGCTTAACCAAGCCTTGCTCAGTGAGCTAGGGGAGGCGATTGACGCTAACCGACGAGCCAGCATCTACAAATCGGTACGCAATACCGACCGTTCAGTCGGTGCTAGCCTCTCTGGCGCGATTGCAAAACGCTATGGCAATACAGGCATGGCAGCCAATCCTCTGGATATTCAATTGCAAGGCACAGCGGGTCAATCTCTCGGGGTGTGGAATGCGGCAGGGGTTAATATCACCCTTGTCGGCGATGCCAATGACTATGTCGGCAAAGGGATGAGTGGCGGTGAGATCGTGATCCGTCCTCCTGTGGGATCCGCCTTTGCCAGTCATGAGTCCACCATCATGGGCAATACCTGCCTGTATGGTGCCACTGGTGGCAAGCTGTTTGCGGCAGGGAAAGCAGGCGAACGGTTCGCCGTGCGTAACTCAGGGGCCCATGCGATCGTCGAAGGCGCAGGAGATAACGCCTGTGAGTATATGACGGGCGGTATCGTCGCGATTTTAGGTCGCACTGGTGTCAACTTTGGCGCTGGAATGACCGGCGGCTTTGCCTATGTGCTCGATGAGGAGGGCGATTTTAACGGCCGCATCAATCCAGAGTTGGTTGAAGCGCTGTCGCTAGAATCACTGGCCATTCATCAAGAGCACTTACGCGGACTGATCGCGCAACATTTAGAGCTGACAGGTTCAGATCGTGCACAACAACTGCTGGCTGATTTTGACCAATGGGTACACCGTTTCTATTTGGTCAAACCTAAAGCCGCTGATATCAGCACCTTGTTAGGCCACCAGAGTCGCAGCGCTGCCGAGCTGCGAGTTCAGGCGCAGTAAAGGAGGGATCCATGAGCCAGAACGTATATCAGTTTATCGATGTGCAGCGTATCGACCCGCGAAAAAAGCCGATTGATACCCGCAAAATAGAGTTCGTGGAAATCTACGAGCCGTTCACCGAAAAAGAAGCGTCGGCACAAGCCGATCGCTGCTTAGATTGCGGTAACCCCTATTGTGAGTGGAAGTGCCCCGTGCATAACTACATTCCACAATGGCTAAAGCTAGCCAATGAGGGACGCATCTTAGAGGCCGTTGAGCTATCGCACCAAACCAATAGTCTGCCTGAGGTCTGTGGCCGCGTGTGTCCTCAAGACCGGCTTTGCGAAGGTGACTGTACGCTCAATGATGACTTTGGCGCTGTGACCATCGGTAATGTCGAAAAGTACATCACCGATAAAGCGTTTGAAATGGGCTGGAAGCCCGACATGTCACATGTTGAGTGGACAGACAAAAAAGTGGCCGTAATCGGTGCCGGCCCAGCAGGGCTTGCGTGTGCCGATGTGTTGGTACGCAATGGCGTCAAACCCGTGGTGTTTGACCGCTATCCGGAAATTGGTGGCTTGCTCACCTTCGGGATCCCGTCATTCAAACTGGAAAAAGAAGTGATGCGTAACCGCCAACGGATTTTCACCGAAATGGGCGTGGAGTTTCGTCTCAACACCGAAGTCGGTAAAGATGTGGCCATGCAAACCTTGATTGATGAGTTTGATGCGGTCTTCCTCGGTGTCGGGACGTACAAGTACATGCGTGCTGGTCTTGCCAACGAGGACGCACCCGGTGTGTTTGATGCACTGCCATTTTTAGTCTCCAACACCTACAAAGTGATGGAACTGAAGGACGCGCCACCCTTCATCGATATGGCTGGTAAGCGAGTGGTGGTCCTCGGGGGAGGCGATACGGCGATGGACTGTGTCCGTACCTCCATTCGTCAACAAGCCGCCAGTGTGACTTGTGCCTACCGTCGTGACGAAGCGAATATGCCCGGCTCGCGCCGCGAGGTGAAAAACGCGCGTGAGGAAGGTGTCAACTTTATGTTCAACCTTCAGCCGCTTGGCATTGAAGTCGACGAAAACGGCAACGTGCGCGGGGTTACCGTGGTAAAAACCCAGCTCGGTGAGCCTGATGCTGCAGGTCGCCGCCGCCCAGAGCCGATTGAGGGCAGTGAGCATGTGCTAGAAGCAGACGCCGTGATCATGGCGTTCGGTTTCCAACCTCATGCCATGGAGTGGCTGGAGCCCTATGATGTGGCCCTTGACGAGCGCGGTCGCATCAAAGCGCCAGCCAAAGGGGACATCTTATATCAAACCACCAACCCGAAAATTTTTGCCGGTGGTGATGCAGTGCGCGGGTCAGATTTAGTGGTCACCGCCATTGATGAAGGGCGGAAAGCGGCCGAAGGGATCATGGACTACCTCGAAGTCTGATCCTCTCTCACCCCGACTGAATAGAAGTGCCTCAAAGGAGGCACTTCAGATTGCTGACGAACC
>NZ_MEBP01000100.1:0-39632 GCF_001722075.1 Salinivibrio sp. SS2
AGCGTCTAAATCCTGCACCGCAGACTGATCAAGGGTATAGGTCCAGTTGCCATCAACCAGCTCGAGCGAGCCATAAGTGCCAGACGCTGTGGTATTGGCAAAGCTCGGAGCATCGTCACCATCCACATCACTGATCGCAATGGTGCCCGTGGCAGTGACAGGCGCATCGCCTTCGTTACCTTCGGTCACTGAACCCACAAACTCACCGGTGACTTCCGGCGCATCATCTGTCCCGGTAATGGTGATAACAATATCTTGTTGGGTGTTATCGCTCGCAGTCAGGGTAATGGTATCCGTCACTTGATTGCCAGCGTCCAAGTTCTGCACCGCAGACTGATCGAGGGTATACGTCCAGCTGCCATCGACCAGCTCGAGCGAACCATAAGTCCCCGTTTCTGTGGTATTGGCAAAGGTGGGTGCATCGTCGCCGTCGACATCGCTGATCGCAAGGGTACCGGTTGCAGTCACGGCCGCATCACCTACGTTACCTTCGGTCACGGAACCAACAAACTCACCGGTGACTTCAGGCGCATCCTCGCTACCGGTAATCGTGATAACAATAGCTTGCTCGGTGCCATCAGAGGCCGTCAGGGTAATGGTATCGGTGACCTGATCGCCGGCATCCAAATTCTGCACGCTGGCTTGATCGAGGGTGTAAGTCCAATTGCCGTTGACCAATTCCAACGAACCATAGGTGCCTGTCTCAGTGGTGTCCGCAAAGGTCGGTGCATCGTCACCGTCGACATCGCTGATCGCAATGGTGCCACTTGCAGTGACCGCAGCATCGCCTTCGTTGCCTTCGGTCACGGAACCAACAAACTCACCGGTCACTTCTGGCGCATCCTCGCTACCAGTAATGGTGATCACAATGGCTTGCTGGGTGCCATCAGAGGCCGTCAGGGTAACGGTATCGGTGACCTGATCGCCAGCGTCTAAATTCTGCACCGCAGACTGATCGAGGGTGTAAGTCCAATTGCCGTTGACCAATTCCAACGAACCATAGGTGCCTGTCTCAGTGGTGTCCGCAAAGGTCGGTGCATCGTCCCCGTCGACATCATTGATCGCAATGGTGCCACTTGCAGTGACCGCAGCATCGCCCACATTGCCTTCGGTCACAGAACCCACAAACTCACCGGTGACTTCAGGCGCATCCTCGCTACCGGTAATCGTGATAACAATAGCTTGCTCGGTGCCATCAGAGGCGGTGAGGGTGATGGTATCGGTGATCTGATCACCGGCATCCAAGCCTTGGATAATGCTACTGTTATTATCGAGCGTATACGTCCAAGTACCATTCACTAGTGATAACTCACCATACTGACCCGACACATCGCCATCGGAAAAGCTCGGCGCATTATTGCCATCTGCATCCGAAATACTGAGAGATCCTGTTGCTTCTAAAATGCTGTCTTCGAACACATCGCCAAGGGTTTGGCCGCTAATTACAGGATCATCATTTGTACCTGTGATAGTTATCGCGATCACTTGGCTGCTGCCGTCTGATGCGGTCACAGTGAAGTTATCCGAAACCGCATCGCCCTCGCTAAGAGATTGCACTGCATCGCTGTCTGCGGTGTAGGTCCAGTTGCCACCGGTGAAGACGAGCTCACCATACTGGCCGGATTGCGTGCTATCGATCCATGTTGGGTTATCGTCGGGGTCGGAAATTGACAAGGTTCCGGAAACCGAGTCTCTGGCTATCAAACTTCCGTCAGAGCCATCGATTTCTCCCTCCGAGAGGGTGCCTGAGGTATCACCTGTGATGGATGCGGGATCGTCAATACGCTCCACTGCTGAGGTGAAGGTTTGAGAGGTGCTCGTTTCGCCGTCTGAGGCGGTGATCGTGAATGTCAGCGAGGCGATATCTAGCGCATCGTTATTGATTGCATCTACGCCTGCCTGAGTGAGAACGACATTATTGCCCTGCAATTCGACATAGTTTTGTCCGCCATCAGTCAACGACAGAGTGAGGGCTTCACCCTCTATATCCGTCGCCGTCACGGTGCCGACGGTATCGCCTGCCGCGACCGCATCTTCGGTGACCGTCGTTGCTGAAAATTGCAGTGTGGGCGCATCGTTGACGGGATTCACGGTGACCGTGATATCGGACGGCGTTTCTGCTTGGCCATCGGAAACGATGACGGTGAGATCAAGATCGCCATTGAAATTGGGTGGTGGTGTGATGACGATATTGCCAGACGCATCTTCGTCGATTTCGACATCTGGATTACCACTGGTGATGGAAACAATAGTAAGGGTGTCACCATCTGGATCGTTGATTTGCTGCAGTATTTGATTGGGCGTCAGCACTAATGGCTGATCTTCATCGGTGCTAAAGGTCAGCGACTCGGCACTCGGCGCTTCATTGGTCTCTGCGGCGGGGAATACTGCGTCTGCGCTTGCCAATCTTAACGCCGTTAAAGCAAATAGCTGTTCGTCGGTTATGCCACCATCGGGGCTGGTAATGCCCTCAGTTTGGAAACCTGCAATGATCTCACCAATACGGCCGTTCGCTTCAATAATCGCCATGGCGGTGATCGCAGACCCTGAGGCTGCAGCACCGGCTGCGGTCGCAGCATCCTCAATCGCATTGGGATCTTCACCCCGTTGGATGGCCTCGATGATTTCAAGCACATCCTCAGGTAAATCTTGTACCAGTGTATCGTCTTCACCTTCGCCGACAAGCAAGGCAGATAAGGCGAGGTTGGCATCGACACCATTCTCAAGGCGCACCGAGGCGGGCTTGTTGCCTACCGCGGTGACGAGCTCTCCCGTCGAAACCGTTTGATTGGCCTCTATCTGACGTACTTGGCCGTCAGGCTGAACGGCAGCAACCGTTCCTTGTGTCTCGGTGACTTGTGTCTCTGTCGCCATGCTGTCGGCTCCTTCGGTAACTGCATTCTGTCAACGTGTTGTTTTTGAATGAGTTACATTCTTTTATCAACCTGTTAGGTGCAGTTTGGCGCATTATCGATACATATACCCTTTGTAAATATAGTTGATAGTTTGCAGATAAGTGCAAAATTTGCGTGTCTGTCATCGTCGCGCAAAATAAAAAGCCCTTGTCAGGACAAGGGCTGAATGGCGTTGGTTAAATCGCGCGAGTGCGAATATTTCGTGGCGGGGCTGTTAGGTTCCGATCACGCCACCATCATCTTTGGTGATCATGATGACTGAAGAGCGAGGAATGGCGTCACCACCAGCAGGAAAGTGAGCACCTGGATGTTGCACGCCCACAAACATAGTGCGTGAGTCAGGGGTAAAGGTTAGTCCCGTGATCTCACACGATGTTGGCCCGGTGAGGAAGCGGCGAATTTCCCCTGTTTGCGTGTCGGCACACAGCATTTGGTTATTGCCCATACCCGCAAAGTCTCCTTCGTTGGAGTAATCACCGTCGGTTTGGATCCAAAGGCGACCGGCACGATCAAAGCCGATACCATCCGGGCTGTTAAACATGTTGTCTTTGTTGATGTTATCGGTACCCGCCATTAACCCAGATTGCTTCTCAGGGTGGCCGGCCATCACGAAGATATCCCACTCAAAGGTAGGCTGAGTATGATCGCCTTGGGTCGGTGCCCAACGAATAATATGGCCATACGGGTTTTTGGTACGTGGATTGGCCGCGTTTAATGGTTGGCTGTCTTTCACGCCACGGTACTTATTATTGGTGAGGGTGCAAAAAACATGCTTGTTGTCGGCGTGCACGGCGACCCACTCAGGACGATCCATGGTGGTTGCACCCACTTGCGTCGCGGCTTCGCGGGCAAAAATGAGCACACTGGCTTGGTCGGGAAAGCCATTTTCTGGGGTTAGGCCATTTTTACCAAAGGTGAGCTCTAACCATTCTCCTTGACCTTTTAGCTCATCGTCGCTGCCAGTAAATTTCGCGACATATAAGGTGCCGTTTTCGAGCAAATCGCGATTAGCGCTACCTTTACTCGGATCGTATTTTCCGTCAGAGACAAATTTATACAGGTGCTCGCCACGTTCATCATCGCCCATATATACCACGACATGGCCATCATCATTGACCGTGAGAGCGGCATTTTCGTGCTTAAAGCGGCCCAGTGCACTGCGCTTTTGCGGGGTTGAGTTGGGATCCATAGGGTCAATTTCGACCACCCAGCCAAAACGATGGGGCTCATTGGGGTGTTTGGCGACGTCAAAGCGCTCGTCGTGTTTGTACCAGTCGTATCCCCAATCGGTATCGCTGATGCCATAGCGCTGATAGGTTTTACCCAAGGTCACGGTTTTTTCGCTGGCAAAATAGCCGTTAAAGTTTTCCTCGCAGGTGAGATAGGTTCCCCAAGGCGTTTCTCCGTTGGCACAATTATTAAAGGTGCCGAGGATCTTTTTACCCGAGGGATCAGCCGCGGTTTTAAGCAGCGAATGACCGGCGGCTGGGCCTGTCATTGCCATCTCCGTATACGCGGTAATACGACGGTTTAAGCGCCCTTGCGGGTTCACCGTCCAGCGGCCATCAACTTTTTTTAGCTCAACCAAAGAGACGCCGTGTGCTGCTTGTGATTTGCGCGCGTCATCGGCTGAGATGTTTTTACCGCCGTGCGTAAACAGAAACTCATCGTTGATATACTCGTTATTGACGGCGAGTAAGGCGCGATCATTGGCGAGCGGGAAAAATGTCATGCCATCATTATTGTCACCAAACTGTTGTGCTTGGGCACTAGCATCGTTTTGCTGCGAAAAGGCGGGGGCATTGGCAAAGATAGGATCGCCCCATGATACCAGTACCTCCGCTTTGTATCCTTCGGGCACAGTGACGGTGTCAGCCGTCGAGGTTGGGATGGCTTTAAAACCGAGTAACTCACTTTTACTCAAGCTGCCAGCCACAGCCTTTGCAACTGGGTTAGCGGCGAAAAAAGCTACGGTACTTGCCGCGCCTGCGCCTTGTAAAAAGCGGCGACGGCTCACGGCGGCGTCAATAAAACGGTTGAATTCGGGTTCTGCATCCAGCGGACGCTGATCAATATGCTTGCTCACGACATGACTTCCTTTCTGTTCGTTATCGTATTTATGGATTTAGTGATAGCGAGGCTCTGCACCACCGGGCGCAAAGTTGGTCGAGAGTCTGGCGAGTCAATATGAAAATGGGGTGACTGTTGGGTGACAGTCTTGGGACACGAAAGTGGGCCGTTAACCTGATCACAGATTGGTTTGGATAAACGGCATTTAGTGACGCCGTCACGTTTTGGCTGTCATGAAACGATCAGTGTTGATCAAAATAGTCTTTGCGTCGGATATATTTGTCCATGTAGTGATAAGCAATCGGACGGGTTAGCCAGCTGAACAAGACGCGTAGTACACGAACGACGGAAGGTGTGTCGGTGTAGATCTTGTTCTCATGTAGCCAGAGCAGTCGTCCGACATGCCAATACAGCATGGGAATACCGGGTAGAAATGTAATGATGTCAACATCACAACAAATACGGTAGGTCTTGGTGTGAAAAGGATAATATCGCTTAAAACGCCACATACCGGCAGCCGGCTGGCCAAAAGTGACAATGCGCTTGATTGCCTGTCCCATTGAGGGATAAAGCATTGCGGCGGCAATGACGGCCATTGCGCCTCCTGATGAATGACCAATAAAGGAGACCTTTTTGTTGGCTTTGAGCAGCGGCGCGAGTGCTGCCTCTAGCTTATCCAGCACTGTGTTTCCGGTCAGTGAGCAGGTGTCGGCAGCTTGCGCTACATCCGCAAACTGGCTTGTGGTCATGGATTGATAGCGGCGCTTGTGCTGTTGCCAGGATAAGCTTTTTTGAGTAAGGAGATAATGAAATCCCCAGTGCACAAAGCATCGGACATTGCCCATCCGTATTTGCTTAGGTCCACACGCGCAATTAACCAGCCAGTCCCACGCGGTTTGTGAGCCGCGAAATACCACCACCACATCGTCATCATCGCGCCAGAGCACGCGAATAATGCACCGTCCCCAGCGATCATAGATATCCCGTCGTCCGTTTGGGCTAAATCCATAATGGGTATGATCAAAATAGCTCGGATAGGACGCGCGGCATAAAATGGCATAACGCTCGTATTGATATCGCTTTAATCGTTTCACAGTCGCCCAATTAATTGCCTGTTTGGAACGAGATTACGCAACTAAGGTGACGAAAAAACGAAACTATCGTAACGAATGAGTGTGAGAGCGTCAGCGTGAACACACTGACGCAAGACGCCGAGTCTAACTAGTCGTAGCTCGCGAGAAATGGCTCTAAATGGGTGTCGTAGGTCAGAGCTTGAATGGGGCCTCGATGCGTGAGGATCCACTCCGCGTTGGTGCAATTGCCAATACCGATAACCACTTGCACGAGTAAACGCAGGTCTTTTAGCCAACGCTGGGTTTGTTCATGGCTCCAGTCGTCACGGTAGTGAGCCATGTGATACTCCACCCACCAGTAAGCGCCTCGAATAAAGGCCTTCATGACGGATTCTGCTGCCAAGATCTGCTCCGCACTGCCCGAAAAATCAAAATCCGGAGAGATAGGGTGGCCTTGTGTAAATGCGACATAGTTGCGGCAGTGCCGAAACAATGCCAATTGTAAGCCTGCCGCAGAATCATAATGGGTTAAAGGCAAGGTTGTTACTGGAAGGTGTTTGACGGATTTACGGAATAGGGCGACAGTACGTTTCCCTGGCATCAAATGCTCAATCGCGTAAAACAGGTCCAGACTAATCAGTTGGTTACTCAAGGGGCTCCTTCGCGATATCTATCCATGTTGTTGGGCACAGTCAGAAAGCTGGTCGCTGTAACAACCAGCATCTTGAAGGATTACGAGTATACAACACCCGAGCGCGAAATGAAGTGAGAATACAGATAGATGGCGATAAACTCGTTACTCGAGTCCGTAGCGGGCTTTTAATGCCTCGACATCCTCTTTGTTATCAACTAAAAACCGATTGAATTCGGCGATCACTTCGGGATACTTGATGGTTGAAAGGTGGCGGGTGCCCTTGCTGTGTGGCAGGGTATCGTCAAACCGTACCGAGCCTTTTTGAAATCCCATTTGCTCTAAGTAAAATTGCGCAACGGCAACGTTTGCGTATCCGCCATCAACGCGACCGCTCACCACTTTCATCAACAGTGAGTCGTATTTGTAACTTTCATCAACCTGAATTTGACCGGCGCTGATCCGAGACTGGTAGGGATAAGGCGTAAACCCTGCCACAACACCTAAATATTTAAGCCGGTTAAGAGACTTGCCATAGTTGTCATCAATGACCATGACGCCATCAATATAGTTGACGACAGGCTCGCTGTAGAAGATTTTTGACTTACGCTTGATTTCTGGGCTCCACTTTGGACTATCGGGATATTTAAAATCGACAGCCCCGTCGACAAAGCGGTGATATAAGCGCTTTAACGGGAGAGGTTTATAGATAAAACGGTAATTTTGGGTTTTGGCAAACATATCGAGCAACTCCCGATTGAAGCCAGAGTAATTACGGTTTGCATAGGAGGAATACGGATAATACTGCGAGAAATTTTGCACGCCAATCACGTAGGTGGGATTCGCACCCACAGGAAGTGTAGCGAGTATTGTCAGTAGTAAACACCATTGCCATTTCATTCGAACGTCACCGACTCATTGCACTATTACTATTGTAGACCTTGGCCCCAGAAGTGTCTGTGGACGGCATCGTATTCGCGTGTATATCAACTTGTTAAATCTGATCAGCAGTCTTAACAATCGATGTGTCGCCACCCAATGCAGATACCATTGCTGTTGTTTAATGCGATCACCGCTCCTTTCCTCATTCTGAAAGTCTTTCCTGTCATCCTGTTATTTAACTACAGGTTAGCTCTGTTGGTGATCAATGTGTGTCATTCCTCTCGCTAATCCGCCTTTTATCTGAGTGTTATGCGTAATGTGTCACCGAATAATGATCGTCTAGAAACGGGCTCGGAGGCTGTTTTTGATCACCTAACTGACTGATCTGTCCTTAATGCTATAACTTTCAACTACTTCCAAATTGCCCACCAAGTTCTGTTGAAAAAACATTCGGTTATTGGTCACATTTTATGCAAATAAAATTGAATGAACATTCGGTATGTTTTATTTTTTCAACTAGTCTTTCATTTTTTGATCAAATCACGATGAATAAGAACGAAATTGCTTCTCAGGCGATGCGGCAAAGAATTCTCTCGACGACCTTAGAAATTGTTGGAAATGAGGGGCTTGCAGCATTAACTGCAACAAAGTTAGGTAAGAAGGCGGGGATCAGCAAAGGGGCGCTTTATCATCATTTTGACAATCTAGATGCGGTAAAACACGCTGCGGTAGATGAGCTGATTTCAATGTTTCTCGCGGTGGCAGAGCCCGCGAATTTTGATGATTTTGAGAGTTATCTCGAAGTGACGGGTGATACCTTGTATCTCACCATGAAATGCGAACCTTATGCGATGAAAGCCATGTACAGTTTCACCGCGCAAGCGTTATTTGACGATCAGTTCAGAGCGTCAATACAGCGCTTTTCTCAGCATGGACTTGCAGAGTACACTCGGGCGATAGATTACTTCTATCAAGGCAAAATTCCTCAGCACCAAATTGATACCGCAATCCGTGTTGTAGATGCCTTTTTTCTAGGGGTTGGCTTGCAAAGCTATTTATTGCAGGGGGAAGATAAGTTCCGGCAAAACTGGGCGTTGTTCTCTCAAATGCTGCTCAAGCAACTTGGTGAGAAATAAGGCGCCTTTTCAAAGGCGCCTTGAGTGAACGGCTTAAACGAGCTCAGCATTGTGATAAACGTTTTGTACGTCATCACAGTCGTTTAGCATATCGAGGAACTTTTCAAAACGTTCAACGTCTTCGCCACTGACTTCTGTATTGGTCTGAGGAACAAAGGTAATCTCTTCCAAGTCCAGAGGCGCATCACCAAGGTGATCGCTGAGTGCGTTTTTCACTTTGAAAAACTCTGTATGCGGCGCAAATACGGTGATCACACCATCTTCTGCTTCAATATCGGTCACGTCGACATCTGCCATTACTAGCGCTTCGAGAACGCCTTCTTCATCGTCGCCCGCAAACTGAAATACCGCTTGATGCTCAAACATGTGTGACACGGCGCCCGGTGAGCCAATCTTGGCATCATTCTTTACAAAGCATTGGCGCACGTCCATATAGGTGCGATTGTTGTTATCAGTCAGACAATCGACGATAACGGCACAATTGCCAGGACCAAACCCTTCGTAGCGAGCTACTTCATAGTTTTCGCCGCCACCACCATTGGCTTTATCAATGGCTTTATCGATCACATGGCCAGGTACTTGGTCTTTTTTCGCTTTTTCAATCAAACGGCGTAGTGAAAGGTTGCTGTCTGGGTCACTACCGCCATTTTTGGCGCACACGTAAATCTCTTTACCGTACTTTGAATACACTTTGATTTTTGCGCCCTGGGTTTTGGCCATCGACGCTTTACGAACTTCAAAACTACGTCCCATTCGGAATCTCTCTTGTTACGCTTACGCAGAAATGCGGTGATTCTATCAAGATAGCCATTCTATGTGCTAGCGAATGTTGAGAGTTTGCGCGAGGTCAGGCGATTGTGTGGGAGAAGAGAGGTGCTCGGCACATAAGGTGCCGAGCGTGAGCGTTAGGCAAGCTTGCCTTGGCAATGAAATTTACTGGTATGGCCTTTGAGCACTTGGGAAAGGGCACTTAAGTCTTGTGTTGCTTGCGTGATCTGGTCCATGGCTTGACGGTTTTCACCTGTCATGGTGTTAATTTCCTCGAGGTTTTGATTGATCTCTGTCGCGACCAAGGATTGCTCTTCAGAGGCGCTCGCCATCTGCAGTGACATATCGGCGATCTCTTCGACGGCCATCACCGCTTGTTTTAGCGATGCAATACTCGACTCTGCCCGTTCCGAGACATTGCCTGCAGCGTCCGCACTGTCGACCATTGCTTGCGTTGTGTCGCTGGAATCGCGTTGCAAGTTTTCAATCAATTGGGCAATTTCACCCGTCGCGTCTTGTGTACTTTGCGCGAGGGTTCTCACTTCGTCGGCAACTACCGCAAATCCGCGTCCTTGCTCACCCGCACGTGCCGCTTCAATGGCCGCATTAAGCGCGAGTAGATTGGTTTGATCGGCAATTTGTCCAATGGTTTGTAAAATGCCTGAAATGTCTTCCGCACTGCGGACTAACGAGTCAGATTTGGTGCGCGCACTTTGTAATCGCGCGACTAAGTCGCGCATTGAGTCGACGGCGAGTGAGACCTGACTGTCACCATCGTGGATCATCTCACGCGCTTTCTCCGCGGCATCGGCCGTGGAAGAGGTACTGGATGAGATTTGATTGGCGGTCGCGGTCATCTGCTCCATCGCTGCCGCAACCTGTTCAGTACGTGCATTTTGCGCTTCGAAGTTGGTCAAGGTTTCAACGGTTGACGCTGACAGTTGTTCTGCCGCTGCGGCTTGTTGGCTGGTAGCGCCGATAATATCACACACCATTGCGGTGAGGTTTTTGGTCATTTCTCGCATTGAGCGATAAACACCAGTCGCGTTCGGATCTTGATTAAAGGAGACGGTGAGATCGCCATCGGCAATGGTTTGCACAATTTTTTCCATTTCTTCAGGTTCACCGCCAATCGGACGAGTAATTTTGCGGGCAAAGATAATGGCGGTTGCAACGATACCCATCACGGCAATCACAAAAATGACCGCGACAGAAAGCTCGAGCGCGTTTAGAGCAGCAAAGGCTTCTTTAACGTCCATTTCTGCAATGATCGCCCAGGTTAGCCCTCCAGCGGTCACCGGTGCATAAGCAGACAAAACAGGATTACCATTATAATCGCTAATGACATCAATGCCTTTTTCGCCGTTAATTGCACGTTGAACGGCTTGCGTGTTGACGGCACCTTCAGCGGGGTTCATAAACGAAGCGAACACGGTGCGGTGTTCTGGGTCTAGAAATGAGTTGGAGCGCATTAAGCCGTCGCTGCCCACCAGGTAGGTCTCACCGGTTTGGCCTAAGCCATCACGCTCGGTCATGATTTCACTCAATCGATCAATGGGGAATTGGTACGCTAACACACCCAGTAACTGATTATTACGGTAGACAGGCGAGGCCATAAATCCTGCTGGTGCATTGGCGGATGCGGAGTAGGGCGAAAAATCGACAATCACGGCATCGCCATTGCTAAGTTGACGGCCTTGTTTAAAAGCCTCGGCAAGCCCTGAGCGTTGAAAAGGCCCGGTGAGTAGCGAGGTGCCAAAGTCGACTTCTTTGGAGACCGAGTAAATCACCGTGCCCCGCTGCGCTTCAATGAGAAAAATGTCGTAATAGCCAAATTTCGCTTGGACGTCTCTTAAAAAGGGGTGGATAGCTTGATGAGCGCGATCGTAAGCGGGCAATTGGCGACTGGTTTGGTAATTCCCTTTTTCGCCGATGGGACTGGGGTTATTCACCAGATACGCGTTTTGTAGGGCAATAGTTTGTGGAGAAAGCTGTGCGACGAGCTCCTGTACACTCGGTAAGCCAGTGTTGCCAGTCGCTTGTAGTTTACTGGTTAGGTTCTGCTGATAATAGCGGACTAACGATGATGACGCGGCGTTTTCTGGGCGGGCTAAGTTGGTAAAGGCTTGGGTCATGGAAGCCATGGCATCAGCGATAGAAGGGATTTCCGCAGTGGTAATGATCTGCCCTTCTGCGGTTTTAAAATAACGCTCGACTGCAGATTTTTTCACCTCTCGCAGTGCTTCTAACTGGTTAAACGTTTGGGTCTCGAGCGAGGAAGATGCCGTATTAAGCGACAGCAATGTGATCACCAACGCAGGCACGATGCCCACGCCAAGCAAGCTGACGAGCATTCTATGTTTGAGCTTCATGGCCTTTCACCTCAATGATTAATTAGCCGATTGGATAGGCAAGCCGAATTGGTTGCTTTTTAATCAATAGTAGTTAGTGATTGGCAGGCGTGTCGTAAAAATTGGGCGCTTGTTGTGTTTTTTTTTGTTCACAGTGTGAGCAAGGCCAATAAATAGAAGTGATTTGCCCCGCAATTTACGGGGCAAAAGCCTTTACTCCTGACTCAGGTGATTGGCATACAGTTTTGGTCGACGGTGCTTGAGGTTGGTGACTGAACCTCGCTCGTGCAGCATTTTAAGTTTGTCTAAATCGACATCCGCAAAGATCATCATTTCTGTATTGGCATTCGCTTCGGCGAGTGTTGCATCGTGGGGGAAATACACATCAGACGGCGAGAATACTGCTGACTCAGCATACTGAATGTCGACGTTATCTACTCGAGGGAGGTTGCCCACGCTGCCTCCAATGGCGACATAGCATTCGTTCTCAATCGCACGCGCTTGAGCGCAGAGACGAACGCGTAAATAGCCGTTTTTGGTGTCGGTCCAGAAAGGAACAAAGAGGATCTGCACATCTTGTTCCGCGAGGATGCGTCCCAGTTCAGGGAATTCGACATCATAACAGATGAGGATCCCCACACGTCCGGCATCGGTTTCAATGACTTTGACGGTTTCGCCGCCATCAATCACCCAGTCTCGCTGTTCATGCGGCGTGATATGTATTTTGTATTGCTCATCGATGCTGCCGTCTCGATGCATCAGGTATGACACGTTGTACAACTTTTCATCTTCTAATACAGGCATACTGCCTGCAATGATATTGATGTTGTAAGTAACGGCGAGTTGAGAGAAGCGTTGCTTAATTGTCTGTGTGAATTCACTTAAAAAACGGATTGCTTCTACAGAGCCTTTTTCTGGGGCAAGCCCCATCAAAGGCGCACAGAAAAACTCAGGGAATAGGGCAAAGTCCGATTGATAATTCGATAGCGATGAGACAAAAAACTCCGCTTGATTGAGCAGGTCATCGACGGAGAGTACATGACGCATTTGCCATTGAACCACCCCAATACGAACAATAGTCTTCTCTATATCGTGGACGGATGAGGCATCCTCTTCATAAAAGAAATTGTCCCACTCTAATAGGGTGGCGTAGCCTGCGGATTTACCATCCTCTGGAAGATATCGGTTCATCAAACGTTTCACATCAAAATGATTTGATAGTTGAAACGACAAAATCGGATCGTGGATTTCTTTACGACGCACTTTGTTGATGTATTCAGTGACCGTCAGGTCATTATGCTTGTGATAACCGGGAATCCGCCCACCGGCAAGAATAGCTTTGAGGTTAAGCGCTTGGCAGAGATCTTTACGTGCTTCGTAAAGCCGACGTCCCAAGCGGTGACCACGATAATCAGGGTGAACAAAGACATCGAGGCCGTAGAGCGCATCCCCTTTGGCATCATGAAATACCACCCCATCATCGGTGATGATATCCGCGTAAGTATGAGGAATAGAAAAGCGGTTATAAGCCACTTTTAGCGTGAGTGCCGCGGCGACAATCTTACCATTGTCTTCAATACAGATTTGTCCATCCGGAAACGCGGTCACCAATTGCATGATAGTACTCTTGGGCCACGCGCCCCCAACATCGGGAAAAACGAGATCCATCAGTTCTGCAAGTGGCTGGTAATCACCTACCTCTATCACACGCAAGTTCAGCAGCGTGTCGGCATTTTCGTCCATTACATGATCTCCTTAGGATGTCTGACTCCCCATTATGTCAAAGATTGTCGTGTGAGATAACGTTTAGGAAGATCTGTGTTCGACTCTTCGCAAGGAATAGAGGTTGTGGCTCGCATGGGGGCGACACTTGACGGCGCGGCTTGATGCTCGGTGAGGGCAAATTCGATCCGATTCCGGCCACGTGCTTTTGCCTCATAAAGCGCGCCATCGGCACATTCGAATAGCTGATTTATTGTCACAGGCTGATGGCGGCGATGGATAGCGACACCCACACTGACGGTAAAGCGAATGATATGTCCTTGTTCTGTCCTGACTTGGCAGGCTTCAATTTGTCGGCGAAGCTGCAATGCGATGTGCTGAACGCGTTTAACTGAATCCCCACTCAATAACAGGATAAATTCTTCTCCGCCCGTTCTCGCGCACAAGGCGCCTTCTTGTTGAGCGATATGCTGTAAATGCTGGCTAAAAGCGATCAGGACTTGGTCACCGGCGAGATGGCCATACACGTCGTTAATACTTTTAAAGTTATCCAAGTCAGCCAATAACAAGGCGTGAACGGTATCGTCTTCAAGACGTTGAGTGGTTTGGGTCACAAAGGCACGACGATTGGGGAGTTGAGTGAGCGTGTCTTGCAAAGCCAGTTGGCACAAGGTGTATTCGAGCCGCTCAAAGCAAAGATAAATAAAGGTCACAAATTTGACGAACTCGGCCATCAAAATCATGTAGTAGACGAAGATATAGCGATGGGACAGCGTGGTTTCGTTGAATGGCGTATCAAACGCAAACTGGATGCGCAGGCCATACAGAACCAACAAGATAGAAGCGATACCAGCATATAAGCGATAGCCAGTGCGTGCGCGATACGGGCTTTTGAGCAGTATACGAAGCACCATCAGGTGTATAACTGCATAGAATAGGCAATAAAAACTGATGCGTATGGCAAGGGGCGCATCATTGACAAGGAACAATGAGTATATCCCGACAGCCAGTGTAAAGAGCAACCCGCCGACACGCCACCAAGGTGGCTGTTTTTCGAGTGATTGGGTCCCCCACCAGACGAAAACTTGGGCGCTTATGGCTGCTACGACACCGAGCCAAACAAGCGCTGATATCTCTGTACTATTTCCGAGGTTATACACGGACGTGCCTGCTGAGATCAACAAGCACGCTATGCCCCACAGCTTGATATCTCTGTGTTGATTAAACTGCCAACCAATCAATAACACGGCGACCGTCAGTAACCAAAATATACTGATGCAGGCTAGTGTGAGTGTGGGTAAATGAAGGTCAAACACGTACTCGAATCCATCCGATACAACTGTCTAAGCGCCTAATGTTAGGCAATAAAAGCCTATTAATAACGTGCTTGCGCACAATATACCAGACAAGGATGAGACCTTTTATCGCACCACAAGGTTTTGTTGATTTTTGGTGTCTGGTCGTTCAAGACTTAGACGCCATTCTGCTGTAAAAACAGCCAAATAGCCAGAATTGCAAAGACGATCGCCATCAATTTATGCTGGTATTTCTGAACGCTAGGACGTGTGAATAAAGCGTTACCTAGACGACCAACTATCACAACAAGCAAGACATTAAACGCCAATCCGAGAATATTGAGCAATAGGCCAAGACTCAAAAGCTGCATGCCTGAGGATGCTTGGATTTGTTGCGAGATGAACTGAGGTAAAAAGAGAACAAAAAAGAGTAGAGCCTTGGGGTTGAGTAAGTTGGTCATCACCGCGCGTTTATAAAGGTGTCGGCCCATCTTTTGACGATGAGCAAGCGCTTCACTATCCGTTGGCGAAGCTCGCCATGTGTCGATGCTCATTTTAAGCAGATAAACGGCGCCTACGTACTTTAAAACAATGAGCGCCATAGGCGACATGGCGATCATCGCTGATACGCCCGTGGCAGCCAAGAGGGTCAGAATCAATCCGGATGTCGCATTCCCTAAACTTGCTGCTAACCCGACTCGCTTTCCATAACTAAGACTTGCACTAATGATAAGTAGCATGTCGGGACCGGGGATAAGAAGCAGCGCCACAACGGCCGTTAAATAAACAGGGAGCAAGGTTGGATCAATCATGGAATGCGCGTATCACTGACAAAATAAAACGCGGCATTTTACCCGCTTAGGTAAAAGGATCAACGGAACTTCGCTATTATGATAATCATTAGTACTAAAATTAGTGTAAACAGGCGTGGAAACTTAATGTGATAAGCATAAAAAAACGCCTCTCGAAAGAGGCGTTTAATGGTAGAAAAATTGACTGAGCAATTAACTGCTTAGCGCTGTGGTTATGCGGCTTTGATGGTCGGCTTTGGGGCCGGTTTCTCAATAAAGCATGCGTGTAGTGCGCAAATCGCCGCGTGATAGAATTTATCCAGTACCACGTACTGTACATCCACGTCGCGCATCGAAGAGTGTGCGGCTTTTGGATTAATTTCTGCGTCCAGTAGCGCGAGCATACCTCGGCTCATGGTCTGGTTGGAGTCAATCCGGCTACCAATGACCGAAATCAACGCAACCATCTCGCCAGTGATCTTCGCTTTAGGATACAGCTTCTCTACGCGATTAATCACTTTGTCTTGGCTGGCGGTCTTACCATCCAAATAGTAAGTGATCGAGTTGGCGTTCATTTCTTTACTGATTAGCTGAACGTTTTCCTCACGAATAATTTCCATCACGTCGTAGCTGACGCGATCGACATGGCCAACCATTGATTGATCAAAGATATGCAGCGCTAGCACTTTATCACGACCTGCAATGATCTCGATTTCATTGTCTTTCGGACGATATTTGTGGGAAATCACCGTACCTGGATGATCGGGTTCGAAGGTATTTTTCACCACAAGTTCGATGCCGACCGCGCGCATCCCTGATGCGGCATTCGGGTGAATTGCTTCCATCCCCAAGTTGGCAAGCTGATCAGCTACATCGTAGTTGCTCAAGCCCATCGGCTGAACGCGTTCTGGACCGACGATACGCGGATCAGCACTGCTTAAATGATACTCTTTATGGATCACCGCGCTGCTTGCTTTGGTCAATACCGCAATACGACTGAACGTCATTTCGCTATAGCCGCGATCGTATGTTTTCATCAAACCTTCATCGCAGTATACGTAGCCGGTAACGATGGGCAGCTCATTGCTGAGATCGATATCTTCCATGGCACGCGCAATCACGGTGTTTAAATCACCCTGTGCTTCGTCGGGGTTGTCCCAGCCAGAAAGGTCAACAAACCGTGAGTTGATTCCCACGCTCTCAAGCAAAAGAGAAGAGTTGTGCGCACTGTGAGCTTCTCCAATTGACGAGAGGAACTCGCGCACTTGGGGCAAATAGCTTTCTAGAGAAAACTGCCCATAGTTACAGGTTTCGAGAATACCTTCGATGCAGCTGTGCGCTTTCTCCATACGTTGACGAATGAAGTTGTCTGCACGCTCGCGGTAAACAGGGTCTGGGAACATGTTGCTGTTAATGAGCAGCATACGTTGTTCCAACTCTTCCATGGCATCGCGCCACTTCGGATTGTTGGCGGCGAGTAGGCGATAGATACCCGGCTTGCCAGACCGCTTACACTCCAGCAATGCATCCGTGATGCCAGCATAAGCAGAAACCACAAAAATTCGGTTATAAGGGTTGGACGGGTACAAAAAGATATTATCCATGACAGCGTCGAACGCTGACATTGATGTACCGCCGATCTTTTCAACGGTATGATTCATGTGAGCTCCTTGTGGGCTTTTATGAATTGAAGTCGTCGATTGGGTTTACAGGGGCAGCATCCCGCTGCCCCAAGACGGTTAATCGACCAGAGGGTAAACACCGTTTTCGTCATGTGTCTCTTGCCCAGTAATCGGTGGGTTAAAGACACAGGCCATGACCATATCAACACCCTTATTAGCGCGAAGCTGGTGCTCGTCATGTTTGTCAAGAATGTACAGTGTGCCAGGTTTGATTGGATACACTTTACCGTCGTCGGTCGTTTCAATCTCACCTTCACCTGATATGCAATACACAGACTCTAAGTGATTCTGGTAATGGATATGTGTGTCAGTATTGGCGTAAATAGTAGTAATGTGGAATGAGAAGCCCATGTTGTCATCGCGCAACAACATACGGACACTTTCCCAATTTTCAGCCACTACGCGGCGTTCACTGTTTTGGCATTCTTCTAATGTGCGAACAATCATGTCAATCCTTTATACGTCTGTTTGTTAGTGGGTGAGAGCTTTGAATTAAGACGCTTTTTTCAATTTGTCTTTTTTGTATTGCTCAACCGACTTAACAAAAATCTGCAGGCCTTTCTCCATTTCAGCTTCGCTGACTGTCAATGGTGAGAAGAATTTGATCACTTCATCATCAGGGCCAGCTGTTTCGATGATCATACCGTGCTCGAAACAAAGGCTTGTGATGGCATCTGAGATATCACCATTCTTACATGCGATACCCTGCATCAGGCCACGACCTTTGATGGTGTCGAACAGGTCACCATTTTTCGCTAAGACGTCTTTCAACACTTTATTGAGTTGATCAGCACGTGCTTGGATATGGGTTTGGAACTGATCATCTAGCCAGTAAGTTTCAATCGCTTCTGCGGCTGTCACAAACGCATGGCTGTTACCACGGAATGTACCGTTATGTTCGCCAGGTGCCCATTGATCCAGCTCAGGTTTCAGTAGAACCAGTGCCATTGGTAGGCCATAACCACCAATCGACTTCGACAAGGTCACGATATCTGGGTTGATACCTGATGGCTCGAAGCTAAAGAAAGTACCAGTACGGCCACAGCCAGCTTGAATATCATCGACGATCATCAATATGCCATGTTCTTCACAGATGCTCTCTAGGCGTTGCAGCCACTCATTAGAAGCCGCATTGAGACCGCCTTCACCTTGAACGACTTCAAGCAAGACAGCGGCGGGTTTATCTCCACCTGTTAGACCGCTTGAGGCATCGTTTAGCATGGTTTCGAACAGTGTGAGACCGTCAACATCGGCATAGCCGTCATACGGAATACGTGTTACCGCGTTATTCACTGGCATACCGCCGCCACCGCGATGGTGATGATTACCAGTCACAGCGAGTGCGCCATAGGTACAGCCGTGGAAGCCGTTCGTAAATGAAACGATGTTTGGGCGACCTGTCACTTTTCGTGCCAGCTTCATCGCCGCTTCAACAGCATTTGTACCGGTTGGACCCGTGAACTGGAATTTATAGTCCAAGTTACGTGGTGCCAAGATGTGCTCTTTAAATACCTCGAGAAAGCGTGCTTTTGCACCGGTGTGCATATCCAAGCCGTGGGTAATCCCATCTTTCTCGATGTACTCAATCAGCGCTTTTTTCAGCGTCGGATTATTGTGTCCGTAGTTAAGCGAACCGGCGCCAGCAAGAAAATCGAGGTAGCGCTTGCCGTCAACGCCAGTGATCCAACAGCCCTTCGCGCTTTCAAACACGACGGGGAAGTTGTTGGCGTAACATTGAACATTTGACTCCTGCGATTTAAAGATATCCATAACTCATCCTGTTATTTTTTGAGTGGAATTCGGAAAAGGTATTCGGTGTCATGTTCACCGTTAAAGTGCTCTTGTTCATCAAGGAACACTGAGCGCTGACCACCTGTACCGTAGAGGCGGTCTACCTTTTTGAACAGCGCCCAAGAACCAGCGTTGTCTTCAGTGATCGTGGTTTCAATGAATCGAATGTCTTGTGACACTTTGCGCGCCAGTAACGCTTCGACCATTGAAAGGGCAAGCCCTTCTCCACGTGCTTTGGGCGATACGGCTACCTGCCACACAAAAAATGTGTCTGGTTGCTCTGGACGAATGTAGCCAGAGACGAAGCCGTGAATGTCGCCGTCACGCTCTGCCACAACACAGGTCTCTTTGAAGTGCGTTGCCTGTAAAAAGTTGCAGTAGGCGGAGTTCACATCCAACGGAGGGCACTGGGTGATTAATCGATAGATGTCGCCACCATCACGAATCGATGGCTTACGAAACACAAACCGCGTGCTCGGTTTTATCTGTTTACGGTCAAGGACTTCGTTTTCAAGAACTGCCGTATCTGTCGTTTTTGATCGCCACATAATTGTTTTGTGCTCTAACGAATTCGTTATATATAATAGGCGCTGAATTTTGTTTATCAACCCCGGATTTCGCTAATCGGTTTATCACTACTCAGTAAGTAACTGATATTAGTAAAATTTGTTAATGTTAAAATTTTTATTAACCATAATACTTTGATGCGTAACATTTACTGGCCTAAATGTATTGACGATTCTCAATCTGGTGTGACTCATGCCACAAAGATGGGGGAGCGGCTTGGACTTCGTCTCAGTTGCAGTTGAATGAGGTGAAAAGAGTGGCTTTAAAAATAGACGTAAAAGAGATTTTACTAGACAAAAAGCCTAGTCACCTTTGCTGCTTGTGAATCTAATAGGGTGACTAGGCGGATTGAGGCGATTGGCTAAGGAATTCGCGATATTGTCTGTCTTCTTTGACGACGTGGTGCACCCACCAGTAACGCAAAAACTTGAAAAAGACTGAAGGGTACAGTTCAGGATCCGCCTGGCATTGCAGTAACACATAATGTGCTTGCCGTGATAAACGTTCATGGATGGCTGCATGTTCTTTGTATTTGGGGTAGGCGAGATCGTGAAGAATGTCTTCTTCTAGCTGGAAGTGGGACACAATGTAGTCTCGAAACCGCTGGGCGAGATCATCAAAATCTCCTTTTTCACCATCTGCATGGTGATACGCGATAGCCTCATAGGTGTCATTGATGATAGCCAGTAATTGCTTGTTACTGGCATCGAGATCTGGGTGCCCCACAGAATATTTATCCTGCCAACGAATGAACTTTCTGTCTTTGCTCTCTGCTGTTGGATGTTCAGGAGTTACTGGGGGGGCTGTTACGCCAACGGTTGGACTCGCCTCTGTAATTCTTTCGATTTTCTCCTGTTCTTCTTCAGTGAAGACAACGGCACCATTGTGCTCAAAATCGGTCGATTTGGCCGGATCGGCCTGATACATCTCAAAGTAGTACTTAGGTGGCTTTTTGGATTTTGTATCTCTGGCTAGTTGTTGAATGCGATTTTCGAGGTCTTGTTTTCTAACGGGTTTGACCATGAATGCGTCAACATCATAGCGGATGCATTCGCTTATCACTGATTGGGAGGCATTAGCGGTGAGAATGATGATCGGGACATCGTGCTGTAGGTGGTAGCGACCACTACGGATAAGCCTAAGCATCTCCAAGCCATCGATAGGCTCCATCTGTAGGTCAGTGATAATTAAACTAGGTTGTTCGTGAAAGGCCCTTGATATAGCTTCAGCACCATCAGCCGCCGTGATAACGGATTTGATCCCTAGCGCTTGTGCCATCAAACCTATGGTATCTCGAATCATCTCATGATCATCTACCACTAAACAACGAGATAGCATACTCCCTCCTGCTAAAGCGCTAACCGTCTTAAAAGCGTAGTAAATGGCGAGTTTTGCTGCAGAGTGATTTGTAGAATTTTTTATACGTTTTTGCGGGGAGTGAGAGATTACGCATACAAAAAAAGGCGCCTAAACAGGCGCCTTTTCTTCTTAAATCTGGTTTAGCTTACAGGCGAGTTACGTTCGCTGCCTGTGGGCCTTTTTGACCTTGCTCGATATCGAACTCAACCTGTTGGCCTTCTGCTAGAGTGCGGAAGCCTTCACCAACGATGGCGCGGAAGTGAACGAATACGTCTGGACCGTTCTCTTGCTGGATAAAACCGAAACCTTTTTCTTCGTTAAACCACTTAACGGTACCATTAGCTTTAGACATGATGTCTCCTGAATATATTAACTAGGTGTAGCAGTGACGCGAGTGCCATTAATCGTTCTATGGGCAAATGTAGCGAATATCTTCAGGACAACTAACTTTCCAGCCAAACGGTAGGGTGTTTCGATGTTTCTATATTCAATTGCTGCATAAATTTCCGATTAGCGAAGCCGCTTAACAGCTCCAAGAGGACTACGCGTAATTTGCGCGTCAGTTTACTGTTGGCTGTGACGATGGTCGCCTTTCAGCTTTCAGTAACGTCAACCAACACGGTTGAACAGTAGCGAGAATACACGCAAAAGAATGTGAGGTAAATCTCTTTTCGCACTTTATATCCGGTTTATTTTGAGTGAATGATTGAAAGTGAGATCAAGCGCCGAGATTTTTGTCAGGATTAAGCAAGTCAATGGCGAAAACCGCGTCCTGTATTGGGATGGATGTCAAAGATGCTATCGGACGCTGTCTTTTTTCATCGACATTGACGTACTCTTAATGCTTTCTACGAGTAGCAGCGCGTTGCTGTTTGTCGATCCTCTACTGATAGGAACCCTAATGAACGAAATGGTCTCTCTTACTAGCGCGTTTAGCGTTTGGATTGTACTCGCAATCCTAGTGATTGTTTTCTTGCGTGGCTCGGTAAAGTTTGTTCCGCAAAACACCGCCTATGTGATTGAGCGTTTTGGTAAATATTACAAAACGATGGAAGCGGGCTTGAACTTTATTGTACCTTTTATCGACCGTCTAGCCTATGAACGTACGCTAAAAGAGCAAGCGTTCGATGTGCCGAGTCAGTCGGCCATTACCCGAGACAACATCTCTCTAGTCGTAGATGGTGTGCTTTATATCAAAGTGCTGGATCCTTACAAAGCTTGCTACGGCGTCGATGACTATATCTACTCCGTGACCCAACTGGCGCAAACCACAATGCGTAGTGAAGTGGGTAAGATGGAATTAGATAAGACCTTCGAAGAGCGTGAAAGCCTCAACACGGCAATCGTCTCGGCAATTAACGAAGCCGCTCAGCCTTGGGGCGTACAAGTCCTGCGCTATGAAATTAAGGATATTGATCCGCCGCGTTCAGTATTGGATGCGATGGAGCGTCAAATGAAAGCCGAACGTGAAAAGCGTGCGGTGATCCTTGAGTCAGAAGGGGCGCGTCAGTCGGATATCAACGTTGCAGAAGGGCAAAAACAAGCACGCGTGCTTGCCGCGGAAGCGGAAAAGTCTGAGCAGATCTTGAAAGCGGAAGGTGAAGCGAAAGCGATTATCGCGGTCGCGGAAGCACAAGCTGAAGCGCTTGAAATTGTCGGTTCACGAGCGATCACGGAAGAAGGTCAGAAAGCCATCCAGTTAGACTTGGCAGAAAAAGCCATCAGTGCGAAAGAAGCGATCGCGAAAGAGTCTTCTGTCGTATTGCTTCCAGAGTCGGGGACTGGCGCGGCGAGTACGGTTGCTGAAGCGATGACCATTATTCAAACACTGAACAAAGTGAAAGGCTAATATGCACAACTGGTTTACCACCCATCTAGCTGAGATGACGATGATTATCGGGCTGTTACTGCTCGTGGTCGAAGTGTGGTTGCTGGGCTTATCGACCATCGTATTACTGGCGACCGGAGTTGCTGCGGTACTGGCGGGGCTGTTAGCGATGCTTGGAGTGCTGCCGGAGACTGTGACCGTGATGTTCAGCGCAACCGGGATCGGGGCAGGGCTGTTAACCGCCGCGCTGTGGCAGCCGTTAAAGCGGTTACAACGTGGTGCACGTAGTCCTGACAATACGCACAGTGACTTTATTGGTTTGACGCTGACATTGACTGAGCCGTTAACGTCCGCACATCCAGCGACAATTAAGTATTCGGGTGTCACGTGGCAGTTGGTGCTCAGCGGCAGCTGTCATGATGCGAGCTTGCAAGCAGGCGACAAAGTGCGGGTGATCGGTGTTGATGTCGGTCGCTTTACGGTAGAACCGGCCGGTGAAGCGGAGTCGAGCCACTAGTAGTTGTTTGCCATTCTGGTTTAATTGAGCCAAATAAAAAGCTCGGGCATCATGTCCCGAGCTTTTTCGCGTGATACGCGCTATGCCTAGCTAACCGAGTGCCTCGATAAGTGGAGGCGCTGTATTTAGGCTTTTTTCAGCTGTTTTTTCAGCTTTTTCAGTTTGCTTTCTTGTTTAGCAACTTTTGCTTTGGTCTTTTTGATCGATTTTTTCAGATCTTTCTTTGATGCTTTAGCCATCGGTTTTCTCCTTTCTATGTCATTGCCGGTGTTTTCGCCACCGCAATACGGCTTCAATGCCGTGGACAGGTGCCGGCAAGTTGCACCTAAAACTGTGATTATGAGCTCTTTTTTTCTTCGTGTTCTTTTAAAAATTGTTTGATAAATCGACGGATCTCTCTAGCGGCTGATGTGTCGAGATCCTCGCATTTTGACAAGAAGGCATCGCGTTGCTCACTATTAATGCGAATGAGTAACTGACTGTCTTTTTTGCTTTTTTCTTTTTTTGTCATCTGCATTTGCCTATCGTTTGGATATACAATGTATATACACTTTCTTCGCTTTTCCACCTAGTGTGCTTAATTTGTGATCTGTTTAGTGATCTAAACAGTTATTTGCATACAATTCGACATTGTAGCCGCGGGGCTTCGTCATCCATGCCATAAATAACAAGGAGACGAGTGGTTGAACCTGTTTAAATAGATGGCTAAATGTCTTTACTGCTAAAGAAATAATGCTTAGGGTAAGGTATCCATGGAGCAAATATTTGGGTAAGGAATTATGGAAAAAAAATACCTGAGCACGCAATTGATTCACGCGGGGCGCGACAAACGCTATACCCAACAAGGTGTGAACCCTGTGATCCAACGTGCTTCCTCCATTGTTTTTGACACGCTCGCCGACAAAAAACATGCGATTGCGCATCGACACCAGCACACCTTGTTTTATGGCCGCCGTGGCACCCAGACGCATTTTGCCCTGCAAGATGCGATGACAGAGCTCGAACAAGGTGAAGGGTGTGCGTTGTTTCCGTGTGGCGCCGCAGCCATTGCCAACAGTATTTTGGCATTTGTGAAAACGGGCGACCATATTCTGGTGACTGGCTCGGCTTACGAGCCCACACAAGACTTTTGCCAAACTATCCTTGCCGATATGCAGATTGAGACTGAGTTTTTCGATCCGCTTGAAGGAGCCCAAATCGTTGAGCGTATCCGGCCTAATACTCGGATTGTGTTTCTCGAGTCGCCTGGGTCGTACACCATGGAAGTCCATGATACGCCTGCCATGGTGCAAGCGATTCGCGCCAAAGCGCCAGACGCGATCATTATGATGGATAACACCTGGGCTGCTGGCGTTTTATATCAGCCTTTAACACATGGGGTCGATATTTCGATCCAATCGGGCACCAAGTACATTATTGGCCACTCCGATCATATGCTCGGTACTGCTGTAGCGAATCGTCGCTGTTGGCCGCAGCTACGAGAACGTGCCTATTTGATGGGGCAAACCATTGATGCCGAGACGGCATATCAAGCGGCAAGAGGGTTGCGTACCCTGGGCGTGCGTTTAAAGCAACACCAACAAAGTGCTCTACAAATTGCGCAATGGCTAAAAGAGCAGCCAGAAGTCGCGCATGTTCTTCACCCTGCGTTTTCTGATTGCCCCGGACATGTCTTTTTTGAGCGAGACTTTTCTGGGAGTAATGGCTTGTTTTCGTTTGTTTTTGATCAAAGACTTACCGATGCACAGCTGGAAGCGTTCTGTGATCATTTACAGCATTTCAGCATGGCGTACTCATGGGGTGGATTTGAGTCGTTACTGTTGACCAATCAACCTGAACAACTCAACCGTATTCGTCCTGCCGGTAAGGTAAGTTTCAGTGGCACCTTAGTCCGTGTGCACATTGGTTTGGAAGCGGTAGAGGATTTGATCACTGACTTAGCAGCAGGCTTTGAACGCATTAAAGCGGCCCGGTAAAAGTGGATAAGCCGCCTTAAGTTGATGAAGGTGGCTTTTTGATGTGGATTTAAGTCTGGAACTGGTCGGTCAGCGTGGTGAGTGCACTCGATTGATGACTCAGTTGGCCACTGACGTCGCTGGTGGTATTGATGGCTTCAGTGAGTGACTGGCTGCCTTGCTTAAGCGCACGACGGCCGGCGGTGAGATGTTCTATCTCCTTGTGCTGTGAGGCCAGTGCGGCTTCTACCTCGGCACTCAACTGTTCCAAGCCTTGGAATGTGGCGTGCATATCACTGAGAAAGCCTTGAAGACGAATGCTGGCTTGCTGGTTGGAGGCACTGGCCGTTTGTGTTTCTGTGAGCAGTGAACTGGCGGTATCAACTTGTCCTAAGAGATCGTTAATCCAATTGCGAATATCACCGGTCGATTGCGCCGTGCGCTGTGACAGGCCTCGGACCTCATCGGCAACGACCGCAAACCCTCGGCCATGCTCGCCGGCACGCGCGGCTTCAATGGCTGCATTTAATGCCAGTAGGTTAGTTTGCTCCGCAATCCCCTCAATCACATCCATGACCCCTGCAATTTGTTCACTGGTTTGTTTCAGTGTTGCCATGGTCGACGACACCTTCTCCACGATACCCACACTGTGTGCGATAGCGGCGTCGGTAGCCCGCATTTGTTGCTGGATCTCATCGTTATCGTGAGACACTTTGCTAATGTACTCGCGCGTATCATGAATGGCACTGGCAATTTCTGTGGTGGCACTTTCCATGACGCTGAGAGATTGGGCGACGTCGTCGACTTGACGACGGGTCTGCTGGTTAATCTGTGCGACTTGTTTGCTTTGGGTATCGAGCGTGTCAGATTGACCATCTAACTCGGCGGTTCGCGATTGAATGTCAGTGACAAAATGCGAGAACTTGTCGAGTAAGTTATTAGAGGCCCGCGCGACTGCACTGACTTCATCACTGTACCTATCGGTGAGACGGGTGCTCAGATCGGAGCGCTGGTCAATATCTGTTAAGGCATTAGCAATATGATCCAAGCGAACCACCACAGTTTTGCGCAACCATGTCATCAATATCAATGCTAAGAGTAAGGTGGCGCCACAACCAATATACACGGTATGCGCTTGTTGGTTTAGAAAGGTGATCAGCCCGCTTGCAGAGTGTTTCGCATGAGCTTGTCTTTCGGTCAGCTTCTCGTTGATAGCGAGCAGCATAGGATCAACGGCCGGATACATATCAAAGTCGACCAATCTCCCCGCATCATAGAAGCTTTTGGCCGCGATGGTTTTTTCTAGCTGGGCGAGATAGTCATCGAATGCCTGTTTATCGGCTTGATGCTGCGCGCGCCAGGTTGCGAGCGACGGAGAGTGAGAGAGTGCTTGCCAGCTTTGCTGATAGTTTTGATGAAGTTGTTCAAACTGCGGCTGAATTTCATTCCAGAACAGCAACTGTGCTTTGATTTTTTGCGATAAGTTGACCAAGTTGCGGTGATCGCGCTCCAGCGCGAGCAACGCCCAGACTTCAGGCAGCTGCTGATTGACATACTCCGAAGAGGCTTGCGCAGAGCGGGATGAAATCCACAGCGATAAGCTTCCTAGCCCAATCGTGGATGCAATAAAGAGGGAAAATGCGATTAACAGTCGCTGTCGTACACTCATGTTGTTTCCTACCAACTACTCATGTTCGGATGAGGGGCAGGTTAGGCAGCGACTGTTGCAGGGGGATGACACCTGTCTCAATAGTGTGATTTGCGACTGATATCACTGTTTAGTTTAATGAACACAGCGGCTAACCCAATAGCCGCTGTCACCGGTCAACTCGCAATTGCGGGCGAGTCAGGATCCCTTGTGGAAGCGGCTTTCTCGCTGAGAATCGTGGCAACCGTTTGGCGCGAAAGGTGGCCAATCAACTCCCCTTCTTTATCAAAAACAGGAAGCGGCCATTTCGATGCCAGCGTGTCTGGGATCACTTGTTCAAGCAAGGAGTCTTGGTCGATAGCAGGCACATCTTCAATCATGCTGGCATCAATTTGTGTACTGGGATCAGCTTTACTGAGCGCTTTTTCGCTCAGTGTACCCTGATAGCCATTCTCGGTGACATAATAGCCATAGCTGGCTTTCTGTTGACGCATTTGCGTGATGGCATCGCCAATGGTATTGGCGCTTATGCGACAAATCTGCGGCTGCATCACCGTCTCCACCGTGAGTGCGCGAGCGCGATTCACATCTTTGACAAAGGCTTCCACATAGTCATCTGCTGGACGCAATAGAATATCGACGGGCTCACCAACCTGTATGAGTTTACCATCGCGCAAAATCGCAATGCGATCGCCCAAGCGTAAGGCTTCATCCAGATCATGCGTAATAAATACAATGGTCTTATGGAGCTTCTCTTGTAACTCAATCAATTGATCTTGCATCTCGCTGCGAATAAGCGGGTCCAGCGCAGAGAAGGCTTCGTCCATGAGCAATATATCGGCATCGGTACATAAAGCACGCGCGAGTCCTACTCGTTGCTGTTGGCCCCCTGACAATTGCGCAGGGTATTGGTCCGCGTAACCCTCCAAACCAACGGTTGATAACCACTGTTGGGCTGTGACATCGCGGTCCTTTTTGGCCACGCCTTGAATGTGTAATCCAAACGCGACATTTTCTTTAACGGTCCGGTGCGGTAATAAGCCAAATCGTTGAAAGACCATCGACATTTTATGACGGCGGAATTGCTGCAACTCTTGTTGAGAGAATTGCATAATATCCGTGCCCTCAATGCGAATCGCGCCCTCGGTAGGATCAATCAGACGGTTAAAGTGACGGATAAGGGTCGACTTCCCTGACCCCGATAGGCCCATGATCACGAAGACTTCACCGCGTCGAATCGAGAGGTTGATATCACTTAACCCAATGGTATGCCCAGTTTGCTGAAGCAAGTCATCTTTGCTTTTTCCGTCTTTCACACTGGCCATCACTTTGTGAGGGTGTTTACCAAACACCTTGTACAGGCCTTCAATTTCAATCAGCGTGTCATGGGTTCGCTCAGTCATGCTCACTTCCTTTTAAATGCTGCTGCGCACGTTTGGCGTAGCTTTGTGAAACGCGGTCAAAAATGATGGCGAGCGCGACAATGGCTAAACCGTTCAGAAGACCTAGGGTAAAGTATTGATTAGTAATGGATTTGAGAACGGGTTGTCCCAAGCCTGCCACACCAATCATGGATGCGATAACAACCATGGCCAAGGCCATCATGATGGTTTGGTTAATACCGGCCATAATGGTGGGCATTGCCAAGGGGAGCTGAACTTGAAAAAGCCGCTGCATGCCGCTGGCACCGTAGGCGGTAGCGGCTTCGAGAACATCTTTATCGACCAATCGGATGCCTAAATTGGTCAATCGGATCACCGGCGGAATGGCATAAATCACCACGGCAATGACGCCGGGAATTTTCCCGATCCCAAGCAACATGACCACCGGAATCAGATAGACGAATGCCGGCATGGTTTGCATCACATCCAAAAGTGGCGTGACGATCGCTTGGGTACGGTCTGACTTCGACATGGCTATCCCAATCGGTACACCGACACCAATAGCAAGCAGAGTACAGACGAGAATAATACTCATGGTGCTCATGGTATCTTCCCACATCCCTAGATAGCCGATGGCAGTGAATGCGACCACCACAGCTAGGGGAAGCTTCCAAGAGCGGCTGGCCAGATAGGCAATGCCGGCCAGAATTGCGATCACTAACCACCACGGTGTCGACAGTAACAAATCTTCGAACCAAACCAGAAAGTTAAGTAAGGGGTCGAAAAAAGACTCGATAGATTCGCCGTATTCACGGGAGAAGCTGCGATAGGCACCGTCGAGGGTTTTATGTATTTCAAGCAGATCTCGTCTGCTCATTTCAGGCACATCAGTTAGCCATGAATTTGCCATTTTCAGGGGGTTCCTTTACTGCGGGGAAAGCGCAGCGCAGCCAAAGACTGCGCTGAGTGAGGTTAAAGTGCATTGTTGATTTTATCGGCGACATCGTCGGACACCCATGATGTCCAGATCTCAGGGTGCTCAATTAAAAAGTGTGTCATAGCATATTCGCCATCGGCCTGGTTTTCTTCCATCCAGGCAAGCAGTGTATTCATTTGATCGTTAGTAAAGCCTCGTGTTTCTAGATAAGCCACGGCGTCTGGTGCACGCTTTGCGAAGCGTTCGGTGATCACGGTATCAACATCAGCTGCGGGATACATAGTGACCCTTGGGTTGAGACAGTCATTCGCGGTCACACATTGTTTGTAGTGATCAATATCGGTGCCGGATTCAAAGTCTATTTTGACCATGTCATATTTGCCGAGCACGGCCGTAGGCGCCCAGTAATACCCGAACCAAGGTTCTTGGCGTTCATAAGCTTTGGCGATCGAACCCGCTAAGCCAGCGCCAGAGCCCGGGTCAACCATTTCAAAGCCGCTATCGGCAAGGTTAAGGGCGCGAAAGAGGTTGGTTGACGTGATCTGGCAATTCCAACCGGCGGGGCAGCCATAGAATGCAGATTTAGAGGGGTCTTCAGGGTGAGTAAATAGTTCGGCATTAGCCTTCACCCCCGAAATGGTTTTCAGCTCAGGGTAGTCATCGACGAGATATTGCGGCACCCAGAATCCTTCTTCACCGCCGTCAATCAAGGCTTTGCCTGCATAGCGAATCCGACCCTCGTCGATGCCACGTTGCAGCCCTTCACGCATTGAGTTGCTCCAAAATTCCGGCGCAATATCGGGCTCTCCTTTTTCGACCATCGAGGTACCGGTCGGCATGGTGTCACCCGGCACCAGCTCTGCATCACATCCGTAACCATGCTCGAGAATAAAACGGTCGATATTGGCAATTAAGCTTGCAGAGTTCCAATTCATGTCGGCAATGGTCACTTTGCCACAGGTGTGATCATCCGCATTCACAGGTAGCGCGCCCACCGCGAACAGGCTGGCGGCAATGATTCGCTTGTACATAGTGCTTCCCTTCTTCTTTTACACGCATTCTCAATAATATTAGACCACTAACCAAATTATTAGTGCATGGCATGTCAGATGGATCACGATGTGCCGCGGGCTCGGTCGAAATTACCACAAGCATCGGTCTAAGAAGTAGAAGGCTTCGCATGGCGCTGACCTGCGCTTATTTGATCAACGATAAAAAGCGTTTGAAGTCGTCGCCACCGGCTTGTTGTTGCCACTCGAATAATAAAGACTCAACCACGGTTATCCATGCACCATGTTGTTGCATCATGCTCAGGCCTGCTTGATGGTGGTTGGCATGGCACGAAGACGTCGCGTCGACTGCCACGTGAACATGATAATGAGCACGTAAGAGGTCGCAAGCGGTTTGGTAGACACAAATGTGCGTTTCGATGCCACATAAAATCACTTGTTTACGGTTGAGCGTTGTTAGTTGTTGCTGCACATCGGGATGGGCGTAAGCGCTGAAGGTTTGCTTCGCAATCGGAGTGTTATCAGGCAATAGCGCGGAGAGCGATGGAGAAGTTGGGCCGAGTTTATCTGGCAGTTGCTCCATCCAAATAACGGGCACATCAAAATGCTGACAGGCGCGAAGCAGTTGCGCGGTCTTTTGGTGTAGCGCATCGCTATTTACCACTTTTTGCGCCAGTTTTCCTTGTACGTCAATCAGAATGACGACAGCATTTTCTGTATTAATCATCACACTATCCTTTTGTTTTCACGAAGTAATAAGCGTAGCAGGACGGATTTTTTCTCGCCGAGGTCCATCGCACAAGTTATTATCATCACATAAAGATACTTGATATAAATCAATTGGAGCACTAATATATCTTCACATTAAGATAAGTGAGGGCAAGGTATGCATTATTTGATTGCGGTGTTGGCACCGATTTTTTGGGGGAGCACCTACTCCGCTGTGGCACTGTTCTTGGCAGATCTGTCTCCCTATTGGATGGCAGTATGGCGCGCGTTGCCAGCAGGCCTGCTGATGCTATTGATTAGTCGTCGAGGCTTACCGTTGAGCGTGCCGCGCATGCTCGCGGTGAGCTTTTTTAATATCGCCGCGTTCTTTTTGTTGTTATTCGTGGCCGCCTATCGTTTACCGGGTGCTGTCGCTGGGACGTTAGGAGCGACCTTACCGCTCGTATTGATGTTGTTGCAGTGGTTAACGGAAGGGAAACGCCCTAAGTTAAAGATGTTGATGTTGGCACTGCTCGGTTTGGCTGGGGTGGGGCTACTCCTTAACCCTTCTACCGACATTGATTGGGTTGGTGCAGGGGCGATGTTAGCCGCCACCGTTTTTGTCGCGCAGTCGACCTTGTGGATGAAGCGCTGGGAGGCCAAAGATATCTTTGGTTTAACCGCGTGGCAGTTAGTCATTGGTGGCGTGATGTTGATCCCGTTTGCGTGGTTGCTGGCAGGACCGCCACAGGCAATCAGCCTTCAAGCCGTTCCGGGTTTGATCTGGGTAATTGTGTTGAATACTGCGGTAGGTTACTGGGCTTATATACGCTCGATTACCGTGTTAGGTCCTAATCGTCAGTCGATCATTATGTTTTTGAACCCACTGACTGCTGTCACCCTTGGGGTCTTGTGGGTTAATGAGACACTTCAGCCCATGCAGTGGGTCGGTATTGGATTGATCCTTGCTTCTTTGGTATGGATGAAATGGTCTGATCGAGGCGCACGACCTGTGGTGAAACAAGCCGTAGAGCCTCTGCCAGTTAACCGTTAATAACGATAGTGGACTGTCCATGACACATAGCTGTAGGTGTCGTCAGTTGCTTGTTGATAGTCTTTACTGTGCAGCGCAACGCTCACGTCAGTGCCCCAGCGCGGTTGGTAATAAGCGAAACCGGCCGCGGCACTGGCTTGCCAATGGGTCATATCAATATCTGCGTTTTCAGGGGGCTTATCGCCATTAATGGTGATGTCATTGGCGCGATATCGACCTTGCACAGCGGTGTAAAAAAATGCGCCTTGGGTGCTGGCATCAAACATTCGGCTGTCAAGGTGGCGACCGGGCTCAAAACTGATCCCACCATAGGAATTCGCTAAGTCTAGCCCGATGCGATAGCTGAGCCCGGCGGATACTTCACTGCGAAAGTTACCAATATCTGCGCGACCAGATACGCCCCACTCTTGATATTCGCTCCGATGAAGAAGCTGGTGGCGTTCATAGGCAAACTGTGCCACCGGCGTATTTCGCACCTGATAGTCCCATCCTTTGGGGTCCGGTGAGTCGATAAGCTTGTGCACATAAGATTGCCCTTGTTCGGTCAAAGAGGCAGGCCCCACGATGCCAAACAATACTGACCATTTATCGACGCGTTCAGGCGTTTGCTGATACACACTTGGCTCGATAAAAATCAGCCCCGCGTAGGGACGCTCGTTAGGTTGCGGTGTGGTGAAGGTGATGTCATTCGGTGTCCACATCATCTGGCCGATGTCTAGACTCCAAGCTTGACGGGCCTCTGGGTTTAAAGGCAGTTGCTCTGCAAACCAACGTATTGGCGCCACCGATGTGGTGTTGACATCGTCAGACCAATCGCTGTGCCAATGGGCATATACGCCACTGGTATATTGATTATCTTCGCCGAGTGGGCTGTCATTTTCGATCGTTACGCCAAACCCTGCTGCATGGCCGAGTGTGGGAAGCACGAGCAGGGCTAAAGCGGTTCGACGAATTAGGGGCAGCGATGTCATTAACGTCCTCATTGGCTTGCATCTTGATGGCGACAGAATCAGTATGAAGAAAAACTGAGTGTTACTCTATGTCACGCTCGTCAGTATCGAGTGAAATATGAGTAAGGCCTCCATCAATAATGAAAAGGGATCGTCAAGATGTCAGTGTTTGTCAGTGCGCAGTGGTTAACGTCGCGATTAGAGTCGGTTGTCCCCGTAGATGCTAGTTGGTTTATGCCCGACGTGGCGCGCGATAGCTATCAGGAGTGGCAGCAGCGCCGTTTACCCGGTGCCATATTCTTTGATTTTGATGGCGCTATTAAAGATACCCAATCGACGTTACCTCATATGTTACCCAGTGCTGAGGAATTTGCGAGACACATGGGCAAACTCGGCATCGCGCCACAAGATACTTTGGTGATCTACGATACCCAAGGCCTGTTTTCTGCCGCCCGTGTGTGGTGGATGTGTAAAGTCATGGGTCATGAAAATGTCTTTATTTTGGATGGTGGACTGCCGGCTTGGTTGGCACAAAATGGACCTTTGGATGAGTCGGCCGCGAAACCCCGTGTCGAAGCAACATATGTGTCGAGCTTCAAACCTTATCGCTACATAGATGGAGAAACACTGGCGGCAAAACTGGCGGCTGTGAATGTGATTGATGTCCGTCCAGCGGCACGGTTTAACGGGACGGTGCCAGAGCCAAGAGACGGTGTGCGTGCAGGGCATATGCCGGGCGCAAAGAACTTGCCGTTTGCTAGCCTTACTGACCAACAAGGCTTTGTGATTGATCAAACAGAAGCCAGACGCGTCGTGCTTCCGTTACTCAGTGATACACGTCTTAATGTTGCAAGCTGTGGGTCTGGCGTGACGGCTTGCATTCTCGCCGCAGTGGCCGAGCATTACTTTGGCTACCCGATTGCTGTCTACGATGGGTCATGGACAGAGTGGGGTAGCCATAAAACATGGCCGGTGACTAAGGAAGCCAGTACGGCCTAATTGCCCGCTCAGGGCGTTGTCAGTGCCATGTGTGGCGACTGACTCGCGACGTAGCCGGCATTGGCAAACGCTTGCTGGCCTTGCTCAGACAGCAAGTAATCATAAAAGCCGTTAGCGGCGGATGACAGTGGCGCGGTTTTGCGCAATATCACAAAAGGGCGCGCCAACTTATAGCGCCCATCAGCGATGGCGGCCAAGGTTGGTGCTTGACCATCCACCGATAGCGGTTTGATGCCTGCATCGACCGAGCCCAGCGAGACATAGCCGATAGCGTGAGGGTTCTTGGCGACTAGGGTTTTCACCATGCTATTGCTATTCACCACCATTAAGCGTGGACTCACTCCCGATACTGTCTCACCTTTCACGACCTTGGTCAGGTCGAGTAAGGTTTCAAACGAAAAGCGCGATCCCGAGGCTGACTCACGGGACACCGCGGCGATTTCACGATCCGCTCCCCCGAGTGCTTGCCAGTTTTTAATCTCTCCCAAATAGATCTTCCGAATTTGCGCTTGGGTCAGGGCCGTGACGGGATTGCTGGGATGAACCACCAAGGCAATGCCATCATAGGCCAGAATATCGGTGGTGAGATCGGGAGCCATTTCTTCTTGTTTTAAGTACCGCGAACTCATGCCCATGGGTGCAATCCCTTGTTTGACTGCAGCAATGCCCGCGGCCGAACCCGTTCCTTGTACCTGAATGACCACATCATGGTCGCGCTGATAGCGCTCGGCAATCACTTCCATCACATGGCTCACAGACGTTGAACCCGTGATAGTGACTGGTGGCGCGGCGATCGCGAGTTGGCTGATGCAAAGGAAGAGGAAAGAAAAAAGTGTGTGTTTAAACATGGGTTAACGTCCTGTTGCGATAAAGAGGCAACGGATTCTATGACAATGATGTGTCATTCCAGTGACAACGTGAGCCGAAACCATGCTGAGTTAACAAGATCAATGCGTTCCTGATGCTTTAACCATCAGCTTCTTCGAGCGACTACACAATATTGACTTTAAGGTGATCTGTGTCACTATTTGATATCTCCATCAATGATATATCCATACATTACTTAAAATTTACTTACACATTAGTTTATTTATTGTGCGCTTGTTCAGCGTGTTGATGGCAGCCTTGGATGGGCTTGCCATGCTTTATGTAGAAGCAGGAAGCCGCCTTATCACCGCGAGAGGCCGCTCAGACTGAAACCAAATCAGAATGCGGGAGTGTCACTTGTCTCAAAACCTCGCCACCGTCAGCCGCCGTGCGCTATTGCCTGAGCGCATTTCTCAACTTATTGATGCCCTGTCCAGTGGCGTCTATGAACGTGAACATACGATCAAAATGTGTTTGCTCGCCGCGCTTGCTGGCGAAAGTGTGTTCTTGTTGGGGCCACCGGGCATCGCCAAGAGTTTTATTGCCAAACGTCTAATCGATGCGTTTGAAAACAGCCAGTTCTTTGAGTATCTAATGACCCGCTTCTCCACCCCTGAAGAAGTTTTTGGGCCGTTATCCATTCAAGCGCTAAAGGATGAAGGTAAATATGTTCGTCTCACCGAGGGCTATCTGCCCAACGCCGATGTGGTGTTCCTCGATGAGATTTGGAAAGCTGGTCCGGCGATCCTCAACACGCTATTAACTGTGGTCAATGAGCGTACGTTTCGTAATGGCGAGCATGTTTATCCGGTTCCCATGCGGCTTCTCGTCACGGCCTCGAACGAGCTTCCTGAGCCTGATAGTGGGCTAGATGCTTTGTATGACCGAATGCTTCTGCGGGTATTTGTTAACCGTATTCAAGAGAAGAAGAATTTTAAACTGATGCTCACTGAGCCGAGCCAAGATGAAACCTCGGTGCCGGATAAAATTAAAATTGGTCATGAGGAGTATCAGCAATGGCAAAGCATTATTCCTAGCCTTTCTTTGCCCGATGCGATTTTTGACAAGCTCTATACCTTAAAGCAGCGGCTCGAACAGGCGGGCGAAGACAGTCCAAACTTCAATCCAGCCGAATTATACGTGTCGGATCGCCGCTGGAAAAAAGCGGTGCGCCTCTTAAAGGCGGCGGCGTTCTTTAACGGACGTGATGAAGTCGGACCGCTCGACTTACTGCTACTCGAAGACTGTCTCTGGCACAGCCCTGAATCGCGCGACGTGGTACAGGATGTGATGCGTCGGTTTGCGGCTGAGATTTTGTTCGATCAGCAAGAAGCTTTAGCGTTAATGGATGATGTGAAAGTGGCCTTGCGTGACATAGAGCAAAGCACGGTCGAGGCGCTCGCTTACCAGCAAGACAGCGCAAGTTCGAGCTTACGAAAGCCCACCATTGATATCAGCAAAGCCCCACGTTTTAGCGTCAATCAAAGTCGCGACCTCGTCCGCTTTGTGCTGCTCACTGCCAACCCGTCGGTCTCGGAGCAAGAAAAGGGTGATAGTCGCTGGATATACCTCGATGCGGCTGATGTGGAGAAGAAGCTCAAGCCCGGCAGCACGGATCTTTATGGCTACGTCAACAAAAACACCCATTTGTGTCGCCTCACGTTAGAGTGGGACGCACAGGGCATGCTGGTGGTCAAAGACATTGCCAATCGTGCTGTGCCGGTTGCACTGGCGGGGGTGAATAACCCAGACGCCGAACAGCTTGACACCTGGCACGCGCAAACCGACCAAGCGCTTGAACAATTAAATCAGGCGCAGTTTCTTATTCGTCGCGCTCGTAGTCAGCTAAATGCAGGCCTACCGCATCTTTTTGCTCAGCCCGAGTTACTGGAAGTCGCATCCGCGAGCTTGGTGGATGCCGAGCGGGATGTAAAAGCTCACATGGCCACGCTAGAACAGCAAGCGCGCCGTTTACGTCGTCTCGATACGTTTTTTACTGGAGCGGACGATGCTTAGCGCGGAAAGCTTAAACATGGGCTTGATGTTGGCGGAATCCGGCTTGCTTGATGCGGCAATGACCGAGTTGATGTCGCACCCCCAGTTACTGCTTCTCACTGAGCGCAGCCCTGCGATCAAACGTGCGGTACAAAAACAGCTCGATAAATGGCGAGGTCACACCAAGCGCAAACTCATGCAGCAAGGGTTGTCACCGGCCCTGAAGCAAGAAATTCAGTTGTATGAGCAAGCGACAGAGAAGTCGGCACGCGCCTTTGAGTCCGACATTCAAACACTCCTTGCTGATTTGGAGCCGGTCTCCTCGTTTCACGCGCAAGCGTCATCATTGGCGGCACAACAGGCCGAACATCCTGACCCAATGTTTCAATCGTATTTTTGCAATAAATGGCATGCGCATTTGAAGGCAGAAATCCACGCGTTACAGTCGGAAAATTTGGAAGCGCAAAAAGAGAAGCTTTTAGACGATCTTTACCGTCGTATTGCAACCTATCAAACGATGGATGGCGTCGATCAATCCGGTGATATCAGTAAAGTGGGCCGGTTGTGGGATATGGCCGCGAGCCATTTGTCTCAACATGACGTGACCTTACTGAAACGTTTTGTCACTTTCCTAGAGAAAAATCCTGATCTTCAAGCGATTGCGGAGCAATTAGGACGGATGGCGAATCAAGTCAGTGCCAGAGGCCCCAGCCAGCAACCGACTGAAACCTTAAAAACAGTGCCAGAGCGACAAGTTGACGTTCCTGATGATATTACGGGTATTTGTCAAAGCGACCGTGTTGATCGCTTACTTCCTAATGAAGCGGTGCTGCTTTCAGATCCTACCCTCGAAGTGGTGTTTTACAAGCAATTGGTGGATAAACAGCTACTGAACTATCAATTGTCGGGGAAGGCGCATCGTCGCCAAAAGGTAGAAACCAATGCACCGAGTCAGTCTAAGCCTGAGCAGATAAAAGGCCCATTTATTATAGCGGTCGATGCCTCTGGCTCCATGAGTGGCTTTCCGGAACAATGTGCAAAAGCCTTGGCGTATGTATTAATGCGTATCGCCGCCACCGAGCATCGTGACTGCTACGTGATGCTGTTTTCCACTGACCATATTAGCTATGAGCTGACTGGCGAACAGGGGCTACAAGAAGCGATGAGCTTTCTTTCATACCGTTTTCATGGTGGTACCGATATGGCGCCAGTGATTGATAAAGCGCTCGATTTAATGGCAGGTGACCGGTACCAAAATGCTGATCTGGTGGTGGTGTCTGATTTTATCGCGCCCAAACAATCGGATGCGATGATCGAAAAAGTGAACGCACTGAAAGCGCAGCAAAATCGATTTCACGCCGTGAGCCTGTCTAAATACGGTAATCCAGAGCTGATGGCGATGTTTGATCACTGTTGGCGCTATCAGCCATCCTTAGCCGGGCGCTTAGTTAACCAATGGTGGCCGGGTAAACGCGATCACTGAGCGGACGCAGACGGTGCTTTTTTCGCCGATGTTTTTCTTGCCTGCTTAAGATAACGCCACAGTCTCGCGCCAAGTACGGAAATGGTTAGCCCAACCACGATCAATCCTGCCCCCACCCATTCGATGGGTGATAATCGCTCACCCAGACCTATTGAGGCGGCACTCATTCCCACAATAGGGATTAACAACGCGAACGGTGTGACCGACGCTGAGGTATGTTGATTTAATAGCCAGCCCCACAAAGCAAAGGCCACCAAGGTAGAAATGTAGCCGACGTAAGCGATGGATAACCAGCCAGATAGCGGTGTAGCTTGCAGCAATTGGAGCGGATGTTGGCTCTCCAGTAAATAGGATAGGGCGAAGAGTGGCAGGGGAGGGATCAAGCTCACCCATACCATAAAATGCATGAGATTCACGCCCGGCATCTGTTTCATCACCAGATTGGCAATGGCCCAGAAAAACGCCGCGGCGACGATCATCGTCACACCTGTGAGGGTGGCGCTACCTGTGGTGGTAAGAAAGAAAAGTGCAAACCCAGACAGGGCAATGAACAGCCCCAGTCCTTGCGCGCGAGTGACGACTTCGCGCAGTAACACCGCACTCAGTAAGATGGTAAAGATCACCTGCGCTTGCAACAGCAAAGACGCAATCCCTGCCGATGCGTCGGCGTCCATCGCCACAAAGAGCAGGCTGAATTTAATCACGCCAAGACTGAGCCCGACGGTCAATAACTGCCACAGTGGGACGCGAGGACGTGGGACAAACAATACCGCCGGGATAGCGACAATTAAAAAGCGCAACCCAGAGAAAAGAATTGGCGGCAGTGTGTGTAAGCCTACCTTGATGACAGAGAAATTCACGCCCCAAATAACGACCACGGTCAGGGCGAGTGCGATACTTTTTGCGTTCATACCTAATTCCTTGGCAATACTGGCGTTAGGCTAGCATGGAAATGTCATAACCCCTAATTGTTAGACAGCCATGCCAATAAATTAGATCTGTTGATGGGGCCATCACGAAAAAAGGCGCCTAGAGGGCGCCTCAGACTGCTGACAAAGGTCTAGCTTTCGAGCTAGACCTTTGATCTAATAGGAGTGTTGCAATAGGGATGCTCCGGTATGCTTCAAGAACCTTCTCCACACCAATATGAACTTGAAATGGTGACGATGGAACAACTTGTTCCCAAAGACCATCTTGTTCGTAAAATCGACCGCCCCATCGCCTTCAAGTTTATTCAAGATCAAGTACACACCTTTATTGCTTACC
>NZ_MEBP01000101.1:0-35488 GCF_001722075.1 Salinivibrio sp. SS2
GCTTAACTGATCGGCATTACGCCAATCGGCGGGTTTTTTTAGTATTCGCTATCGTCGAACTCGATACCTAGTTCTTTCATGATCTGACGCGCTTCAGCAGGAATGCTGTCAGGCTTGTCTTTGCGAATATCGTCATCGGTTGGCAATGGCTGGCCGGTATAAGCATGCAAAAATGCTTCACACAGCAGCTCACTGTTGGTCGCGTGACGCAGGTTATTAACCTGACGGCGTGTCCGCTCGTCAGTGAGAATTTTTAAAACTTTAAGTGGGATAGAAACGGTGATTTTTTTCACCTGCTCCTTTTTCTTACCATGCTCGGCATACGGATTAATGTAATCGCCGTTCCACTGCGCCATGTCTCACCTATCTTGATTATTGAATACCCAGAATGATGCTGCGGAGATTCTAGCTATATTAACCGCCACATGCAAAGCTGTATAGACGTCTAGAAGTGTTGACGTCTCAAAAAGTGCAGGGTAAGGTGAGGATAACAACGCTGGCTCGCGCACCACATCGCAAGGATGAACCATGACCCGAAAAAAAACTGACACCATCGCTGTAAGAACTGGCATTGGCACCGACACGCAACATCATGCGGTGGTTCCCCCTTTATATCTCTCGACCAATTATCGCTTTCCCGCGTTGGGGGATGTGCCCACCTATGACTATGCACGCGGAGGGAATCCGACCCGCGCCCAGCTAGAGCAAGCATTGACTGACTTAGAAGGCGGCGCGGGGGCCGTGGTAACCAACTGCGGGATGGCCGCGATTAATTTGGTGTTATCGCTATTGAATGCGGGTGACAAAATTGTGGCCCCGCATGACTGTTATGGTGGCACGTACCGGTTGCTTGAGTCCCGAGCCAAGCAGGGAATTTGGCAGGTTAAATTTGTTGATCAATCCGATCCAGACGCCTTGGCGAGCGCCTTGGCTGAATCACCGACGTTGGTGCTGGTGGAAACCCCATCGAACCCCTTGCTGCGCGTGGTCGATATTGCTGATATTTGCCAGCAAGCGCATCAAGTCGGCGCTTGGGTGGTGGTCGACAACACTTTTTTATCTCCTGCTTTACAGCAACCACTTGCGCTAGGGGCCGACATGGTGGTGCATTCGACCACCAAATTTATTAATGGGCATTCTGATATTGTCGGTGGCGCGGTCATTGCAGCAACCAGTGAACTTGCCGAAACCTTAGCGTGGTGGGGCAACTGTATAGGGGCCACGGGCAACGCGTTTGACAGTTATATGACATTGCGAGGGTTGCGTACCTTAGGCGCACGGGTTAAACAACACCAGCAAAACACGCAAGCGGTACTCGCCTATTTGCAAACGGTTCCTGCTGTGCGCCATCTCTATTATCCGGGACTCACGACCCATCCGGGTCACGAAATTGCTGCCTGTCAGCAATCAGGCTTTGGTAGTATGCTGAGCTTGGAATTGGATACCGACAGTGACGGGGTGGCGCGCTTTATCGCAGGCCTTTCGCTATTTGCTTTAGCAGAGTCGTTAGGCGGTGTAGAAAGCTTGGTCACACACCCAGGCTCCATGACACATCGGGCGATGAGTGATGCGGCGCAAGCGGAAGCGGGTATCGCACCGACCTTGCTGCGCTTTTCAATCGGATTGGAAGATGCGGATGATCTCATCGCTGATTTGGCCCACGCTTTTGCGGCATTGGCCGCGTAACCTGAACAACGTTACGGCGCTGTTCCTTGCTTTACCCTGATATTTGGTTAGACAAAGAGAGACCTTGTCATGCATGCGCAATCGACGGAGACGTCCCCTGAAGCACAACGACAACTTCATAAATTTGGCGGCAGCAGCTTAGCGTCGCCCGCCTGCTATCGTCGGGTTGTCGATGTATTGACCGCCCACGCGGGCCGCCAAGATTTGATTGTGGTCTCCGCGGCAGGCAAAACCACCAACCAATTAATTGCTTATCTGGCTCAGCTCAACAAAGACGGTCGCCTCGCCCATGAAACGCTACAGACCTTGCGCGGCTTTCAGCAAGATTTAATTGAAAATCTTATTGATGGTGAAGACAAGCAGCGCCTTGTCGATGCCTTGTATGCTGACATCGCCACGATTGCGACCTTGGGAGAGGGCTCGCTGACTGACGCAGATAAGGCGCGTATTCAAGGGTTTGGCGAGGTATGGTCGGCCCGCTTACTGGCGAGCTTGCTTAGCCAGCACCAGCAACCCGCTGTAATGTTGGACTCACGTCTGTGTCTACGTGCAGAGCGAGCAGCGCAGCCAGAAGTTGATCGGGGAGCGTCTTGGCCATTGCTGAACAACCAGTTATCCCAGTATGCCCACACCCAAGTGGTGATCACGGGCTTTATGGCACAAAACCAAGCGGGAGAAACCGTGCTGCTTGGCCGCAATGGCTCCGACTACTCGGCAACCATTTTGGGCGCCTTGGCCGGGGTGAGTCGGGTGACGATTTGGAGTGACGTGGCTGGGGTGTACAGTGCCGACCCGCGTCATGTCGATAATGCCTGTTTGTTGCCTTTGATTCGATTGGATGAGGCGGCTGAGCTGGCACGTCTTGCTGCCCCTGTGCTCCATAGCCGCACCTTACAGCCGGTGGCGCAGAGTGCCACCGATCTTACCTTACGCTGTACGCATGCACCTGACAGTGGCTCAACCCGTATCGAACGTGTGCTCGCCTCTGGGCGTGGTGCAAAGATCATTACGGCGCTAGATGATGTCTGTCTGTTGCAGTTTGATGTCGCACGCGGCCTCGACTTTCAGGCGTTTAAGCAGGAGCTAAGCCGCACTCTGACTCAGCTCAAGCTGCAACCTCTGGCTGTCGATTACCGTGATGACCAGCATCGCATTCAATTGGCATTCAGTGCAGAAGTGATCGATACCGTGATGGCACAGATTCAGGATGCGGGCCTGTCTGCGGAATTGCGTTTGCGTGAGGGCTTTAGCATGGTGGCGGCAGTGGGGGCCGGTGTCGTCAATAACCCCGTCCATTGCCACGGCTTTTACCAACAGCTGAAAGCACACCCTGTCGAGTTTATGAGTGAGTCGGCGTCTGGGCTTAGCTTGGTTGCGATTTTGCGTCAAATGCAGACCCAAGCCTTGGTGGCGAGAATGCACGATGCGCTGTTTCAGGCTCAGCGCCGCATCGGTTTGGTGTTAGTGGGAAAAGGTAACATTGGTACCCGCTGGCTCAGCCTCTTTGCCGAGCAAAAAACAGCGTTGGAGAAGCGCCATGGTAAAGGGGTCTCATTGATCTCTGTGGTGGATAGTCGCAACCAATGGCTGGATTTTGCCGGTATCGATCCTAGCCGTGTGTTAGACGGATTCGATGACAAAAGCGAGCCGTATTTTGATGACGAGTGGCTTACCCGCCTGCTCAATCATCCCTATGACGATGTGATTGTGCTGGATGTCACTGCCAGTGCATCACTCGCATACTTGTATCCGCGCCTTGCCGAACATGGCTTTCATTTGATTTCGGCGAATAAAGAAGCGGGGGCGGCACCGGCAGAGCAATATCATGCTATTCAGCAGGCCTTTGCCAAAACTGGACGGCATTGGCTCTACAACGCGACCGTCGGGGCGGGATTACCCATTAACTACGCGGTACAAGATTTACAGGAAAGTGGCGATCAGATCCTAGCTTTATCCGGCATTTTCTCCGGCACACTCTCGTGGCTATTTTTACAATTTAGCGGCGAGGTTCCGTTTAGTGTGTTGCTTGAGCAGGCTTGGCAGCAAGGGTTAACCGAGCCTGATCCGCGTGAAGATCTCTCCGGCGCGGATGTGGTGCGCAAGCTGGTGATATTAGCGCGTGAGGCCGGTATGGCGTTAGAGCCGGAACAAGTGAAAGTGGAGTCGTTAGTGCCAGAGGCGCTGCAAGCGCTTTCTTTGGACGGTTTTTTAGATAACGCCAGCCAAATGGATGAGGTGCTGCATGAACGCTTAATGAAAGCACAACGCGACCGCTCGGTGCTACGTTATGTGGCGCGTTTAGACGGCCAAGGTAAAGCGCAAGTCAGCTTAGAAACTCTGCCGATTGAGCACCCGCTGGCGCATCTACTGCCGTGTGACAATGTCTTTGCGATTGAGAGCCAATGGTATCGCGAAAATCCATTAGTCATTCGTGGCCCCGGCGCGGGGCGTGATGTCACCGCAGGCGCGATTCAATCCGATCTTAACCGTTTGATTGGACGTCTCCACTAGCTAGCGCATTTATATTCCACGTTGACTAGGCTGCTCAATGATGCGTTGAGCAGCCTTTTTTCTGCCACGCATCGACGGCTTTTCCACCATACTGATCCTGACGGCCTGATTCATAACGTTATGAGTTTTTTTCATTAATGTATCGTTGACATTCTCGCCGGATAACGCCAATCTTTAGACATATGGACGTCTAAACGTATAAATCAAAACACACATCATCGCACACACCATATTGGTTGCAGGGAGAGGGTATGAGCTACACGCACGCGGGCCACATTGATGCACTGAATCAGAATATTGCTGACCTAAATGGCGACATTAACGTCTCATTTGAGTTTTTTCCGCCGAGTACCCCAACCATGGAGGAGACACTTTGGAACTCCGTGCATCGCTTAAAAGCGCTCAAACCTAAATTTATGTCAGTGACCTACGGCGCCAATTCAGGCGAGCGCGATCGCACCCACGACATTGTGAAAAGTATTCATGAACAAACGGGTATCGCCGCGGCGCCACATTTGACCTGCATTGACGCCAGTGAAGACGAGCTGCGTCATATTGCCCGCGACTATTGGCAAAACGGCATTCGTGACATTGTGGCGTTGCGTGGTGACTTACCCTCGCCAGAGAAAAAGCCCGATATGTATGCGGTTGATTTGGTGCGCTTGCTCAAAGAAGAGCATGATTTTGATATTTCGGTCGCCGCTTATCCCGAAGTGCACCCAGAAGCGAAAAGCGCCCAAGCGGATTTAATTAACCTCAAGCGCAAAGTGGATGCGGGAGCCAGCCGGGCGATTACCCAGTTTTTCTTCGATGTCGAAAGCTATTTGCGCTTTCGTGATCGTTGTGTGGCGACGGGCATTGATGTCGAAATTGTGCCGGGGATTTTGCCGGTCTCCAACTTTAAGCAGGCGTCGCGCTTTGCCAAGATGACCAATGTGCGCGTGCCGCAATGGATGCACAAACAATACCAAGGCCTAGAGGATGATCCTGTTACGCGTCAGATGGTTGGGGCCTCGATTGCGATCGACATGGTGCGTGTCCTCAGTCGGGAAGGGGTGAAAGATTTCCATTTCTACACCTTGAATCGTGCCGAGCTCACCTATGCCTTATGTCATACCTTGGGCGTGCGTCCGCTTGCTGCTGTCTCATAAAAAAACGCCCACAATGGGGCGTTTTGAGGTTGCGTGTTGTGTGGTTTGCAGTTTATGCCGAGCAAGGCTCGCGAGGCGCTAGCATAGCTAATTCGTCGCGTACCTCTTGTGCCCAAGCCAGCCAAGCGCGGCGTTGATGAATGGTACGACGCAAGGCTAAACGCAGCAGGCGCTGCTGATTGGTAAGCGGGCTGGCTTGAGCAAATTCGCGTTGCTCAATCATGGCGTAATGGTTGAGGAGTTGCTGCGATTCGGCAATTAACTGATTAACATGACCTAGCATGGGGGATGGGTCGAGCACTTCACAGCTCAACAGACGTGCGACATACTCATCCCGTTCGGGGGCAAGTTTTGGCTCAATAAGTAGCCAAGTTTGCAACATGTCAGTGCCGACCGGCGTAATGGCATAGACCTTGCGATCGGGCTTACCCATCTGTGGCTCCAAGCGGCAGCTCACCGCCCCTTTTTCTGCGAGCTTGGTAAGCTCGCGATACACTTGCTGATGGCTGGCTTTCCATACATAGCTAATGCTAGTGGAAAACGCCTTGGTAATATCGTAACCCGTGGCCTCGCAGTTGCTTAGCACCGTCAGTATTACATGGGGTAGTGACATCTCTTCTATCCACAATTAGTCGTACAACAATAGGTCGGCCCGGAATGCGATAACCTTCTTTGGGTTATTTCGCCAAACTCAAGGCCTGCTCAAGGTCGGCAATGATGTCATCAATATGCTCAATGCCGACACAAAGACGGATCATTTCTGGTGTGACGCCGGCTGCGGCCTGCTCCTGCTCGTTTAACTGACGATGAGTGGTCGAAGCAGGATGACACGCGAGCGACTTGGCATCGCCAATGTTCACCAGACGTTTAAATAAATTCAGTGCATCGTAAAAGCGCACACCCTCATCAAAGCCACCTTTTAAGCCAAACGACAACAGTGACGCGGGCAATCCACCGCGGATCAGCGTTTGGGCGCGCGAATAATGCGGATGCGTTTCAAGGCCTGCATAGTTCACCCACGCCACGGCGGGGTGATTGGCTAAGTAATCGGCCACGGCTTTGGCGTTCTCGCAATGGCGCTCCATACGCAGGCTCAAGGTTTCTAACCCTTGCATCAACATAAAAGCGTTCATCGGCGAGAGTGCCGCGCCACTGTTACGTAGCGGCACCGTACGTGCGCGGGCAATAAATGCGGCTGGGCCAAACGTCTCACTATAAACCACGCCGTGATAGGCAGGCTCCGGTTGTGAGAATTGCGGGAATCGGGCTTGATGTGCTACCCAGTCAAAGGTGCCGCCATCGACAATCATACCGCCAAGGGTGGTGCCATGACCGCCAATGTACTTGGTGAGTGAGTGCACCACGATATCGGCCCCATGCTCAATCGGTTTACACAAAACCGGTGTGGCCACGGTATTATCGACCACCAACGGAACCCCATGCGCATGGGCAACCTTGGCTAAGCCTTCAATGTCGGCGATATTGCCGGCCGGGTTACCAATCGACTCGCAATAGACTGCTTTGGTGTTGTCATCAATCAACGCCTCAATCGCACTGGCGTCGTCACTCGTGGCAAAACGCACCTCGATGCCTTGCTCGGGGAGCATGTGGGCAAACAAGGTATAGGTGCCACCGTAAAGCTGTGGTGTGGCGACGATGTTATCACCGGCTTTGGCGAGGGTTTGAATCGCATAGGTGATGGCCGCCGCACCGGCACTGACACACAGTCCCGCAATACCGCCTTCTAATGCCGCCACCCTTTGCTCCAACACGTCGTTGGTCGGGTTCATTATCCGTGAGTAGATATTGCCCGGCACATCAAGATTAAACAGGTCAGCACCATGTTGCGCATTGTCAAACTCGTAAGCGACGGTTTGATAGATGGGCGTTGCCACCGATTTGGTGGTGGGGTCTGTCTGGTAGCCGTGATGAATCGAGAGGGTTTCGTCTTTCATGGCAATTCCTTTGCGTTGTTGGGTCGCGTCAGTGCGACCTTCAATAGTAATAATATTATCAATGCAACAGCAAGCATTAGCTGCGGCTTTGCATAAAAAAGTCTGTGGTCAGGATTTTCTCAGCGTCGTTCATGTGCCAAGACAAAAAAGCCGCACCCTAGGGTACGGCTCTACTATCAAGGATTAACCGGTATTGCGCAGCCCCGCGGCAATCCCCGCAATGGAAATCATCAAGGCATCGTCGAGTGACTGATCGCCTTGTTCCGATTGCCGTGTGCGGTATAACAGCTCGGCTTGCAGCATATTGAGCGGCTCAACATAAATATTACGTAAGCGAATCGCTTCAGCGCCCCATGGGTTTTGCTCCATCAGGTTGTCGCTATTTTCCACTGCCAGCACAACCTGAATATCTTGGCGTAATTGCTCACGCAAGGATTCACCTAACGGCCAGAGGCTCTCATCGACCAAGCGCTGATCATAGTACTTGGCAATGTCTAAGTTGGTTTTGGTAAACACCATTTCTAGCATGCCAAGGCGGGTGGAGAAAAATGGCCATTCGCGGCACATTTCTTCCAGCTGGGCTTTATGGCCTTTTGCAATGGCGTGATCGATAGCTTGTCCCGCCCCCAGCCAAGCTGGCAGCAATAATCGGTTTTGACTCCAGGCGAAAATCCAAGGAATCGCCCGTAAGCTTTCCACACCACCGTTGGGGTTACGTTTGGACGGGCGCGATCCCAGTGGCAGTTTGCCTAACTCAAGCTCAGGCGTGGTAGAGCGGAAGTAAGGTACAAATTGCTCATGGCCGCGTACCACATCACGATAGGCTTGGCATGAGATGTCACTTAAGGTGTCCATCAGCTGACGCCACTCTTGCTTAGGCTCTGGTGGTGGCAGCAAGTTCGCTTCCAAAATGGCGCTGGTGTACAGGTTTAAGCTGTTGACGGCGACGTCAGGCAGACCCAACTTAAAGCGGATCATCTCGCCTTGTTCGGTCACCCGCAAACCGCCTTTTAAGCTGCGCGGAGGTTGTGAGAGCAATGCCGCATGCGCGGGGGCACCACCGCGACCTACGGTGCCGCCACGACCGTGGAAAAGTACCAAGTCAACGCCTTGGTCATCGCACAAATTGACCAGCGCTTCCATGGCGCGATATTGCGCCCACCCGGCGGCCATCACTCCAGCGTCTTTGGCCGAATCCGAGTAACCGATCATCACCATTTGGAAGTTCTGGGTAAAGCCTCGGTACCAATCAATGGCCAGCAGCTCACCAATCACTGCCTCGGCATTGTTCAAATCGTCCAAGGTTTCGAATAGCGGACACACGTCCATGCGGAATGGACAACCGGCTTCTTGCAGCAATAGGTGGACAGCCAGCACGTCGGAGGCGGTACGTGCCATCGAAATGACGTAGGCACCCAAGGCTTCACGCGGCTGCTCGGCAATCACTCGACAAGTGTCGATCACCTCTTGGACGTCAGGCGACGGTGACCAATCACGTGGCAACAACGGACGCTTAGACGCCAGCTCGCGAGTCAGAAAGGCCTGCTTGTCTTGCTCGCTCCATTGGGCGTAATCGCCCATCCCCAAATAACGGGTCACTTCTGAGAGCACATCGGCATGGCGGGTACTTTCTTGGCGAATATCGAGTTTAATCAGGTGCACGCCAAAGCATTGCACGCAGCGAAGTAGGTCAAGCAGTTTGCCGTCGGCAATAATGCCCATGCCACATTGATGGAGCGACTGGTAACACGCTAGTAAAGGCTGCCACAATTGCTGGGTGTCGGTCAGGATCCCTTGTGAGGAAGCGCGCTCGCCTTTCAGTTTGGCGTCCAAATAGCTCAAAGTGTGGGTTAGCTGACTGCGCATGGTTTTGAGGATGGCGCGATACGGTTCGTGCGCCTCGCCAGCCATCTCACGCACAGTGTCATCACACTGGGTCATCGACAGTTCACTGATCAAATCTTGCACATCGCGCAAATACAAATCCGCCGCTTTCCAGCGTGATAACAGCATTACTTCGCGGGTAACCTCACTGGTAACATAGGGGTTACCGTCGCGGTCGCCGCCCATCCACGAGGAAATTTGTACCGGTTTGGCATCAATGGGCAAGTTGATGTCGAGGTGGCTTTCAAGCTGCTGATCAAACTGGCGTAAAAACGCAGGAACTGCTTGCCACAGTGAATTTTCAATCACCGCAAAGCCCCACTTGGCTTCGTCAAGCGGGGTTGGTCGCTCTTGGCGAATCACGTCGGTGTGCCATGCTTGTGCAATCAACTGCTCAAGACGTTTCTCCGTTTTGGCACGCTCTGCCGCCCCCAAATGTTCACTGAGCTCTAACTTCGATAAGCACTTATTAATCTGCACCAAGTTATGAATGGTGGTACGGCGTGCGATTTCGGTTGGGTGAGCGGTCAGGACTAACTCAATTTTTAAATCGGCGATCGCTTGTTGCGCGTCATTGGCATTAATCTCACCTTGGCTGACACGGCGGAGTAAATCGTCGATAGCATCCGGGCTGCACTCCAGCGCGTCGCATTGACGCGAGACGGTGTGGTATTGCTCGGCGATATTAGTCAGATTCAAAAATTGGCTAAAGGCGCGGGCGACCGGAAGCAGTTGGTCAGCCGGCAAGTTTTGCAGCACGGTTTTCAGCTTAGCATGATCGTCCTGATTGCCAGCGGCAGCCGATTTTGAGAGCTGACGAATTTCCTCAACTTTTTCTAAGAGTGCTGGACCATGGGCATCTTGGATGGTGTTACCCAGCAGACGGCCAAGCATACTGACATTGCTTTTTAAGGCAGAGTACTTTTCGTTCATAGCGTATCCATTCTGTAACAAAGTTACATCCTACTGTGACTGTAAAGAACCAATCTAGCGAATATTGCGCGATCGGGTCAACTTAACCGCAAATTAGCGCGAAAACTGGCCGCCGGATTTGATGCTTATCATAGAGCCACCCCAAAAGCTGAAAAAAAGTTTCAGCTTTCAGGCTTGCTAGCCTCCCGAGGGTTTCCCCGCGCCCGCCGTATCGCAACTTTCTCGTGAATAGCAGCAGTGTTATTTGCATGGTTAGATGGAATTATTGCCCTAATATGAATGAATAGACATTAAAAGTGATTTTTTACGCTTTTTGGGGTTGACGGCCAAACGGGAATGCGATAAAAAAAATAACCATTCACTATTTATGAATAAAAATATTTTTTGAGAGTTGACCATGATGCCACTCGCAGACAAACACAACGCCCTTTCTGCTCGACGACGCTAGCCTGCTTTGCGTGGCTATCGGCTACGCCCTCGATACTCTGCTGCCCCGCAGCACGCCTTAAACACCTATAAAGAGAGACACCAATGACACTTAACACCATTATTGTCGGTGCCAGTGGCTACACAGGAGCCGAGCTTGTCGCCCTTGTCCATCGCCATCCGCAATTGCACTTGGCCGGTTTATATGTCTCGGCAGGCAGTGAAGACGCCAACCGCCCTGTGAGCGCGTTGCATGGTCAACTACGTGGCGTGGTGGATATGCCACTGATGCCGTTGTCCTCGCCACAGTATGTCGCCAAGCAAGCCGATGTGGTGTTTTTAGCCACCGCGCACGCGGTCAGTCATGAATTGGCGCCGGTTTTTCTGGCTCAAGGTTGCGTGGTGTTTGATTTGTCGGGGGCGTATCGGGTCAATCAAGCCGATTTTTATCCTACCAATTACGGCTTTTCGCATCAGTCACCGGCATGGCTGGCGCAAGCCGTGTATGGCTTGGCGGAGTGGCAACAGGAAGCATTATCGGCAGCGCAGCTGGTCGCCGTGCCGGGATGCTATCCCACCGCCAGCCAGTTAGCGCTCAAACCCGTGCTGGATGCAGGCTTGTTGGATAAACAAATGTGGCCGGTGATCAATGCCACCAGTGGCGTGACGGGTGCGGGGCGCAAAGCGAGTCTGACCAACAGTTTTTGCGAAGTGAGCCTGCATGCCTACGGAGTGTTTTCTCATCGTCATCAGCCAGAGATTGCCGCACACCTAGATACGCCGGTGATTTTCACCCCGCACCTTGGCAGCTACAAACGCGGCATTCTTGCCACCATTACCGCCAAATTAGCGCCAGGTGTTAGTGAGTCGGAGGTGGGGCAGGCACTGACCCAGGCTTACCAAGAGGCGCCGCTGGTACGGGTGCTCCCAGCCGGCGAGGTGGCCAAGCTACAAGCGGTGCAATACACCGGCTTTTGCGACATAGGCTATCAGGCCGCGCATGGGCATCTGATCCTCACCAGTGCGATTGATAATTTACTGAAAGGCGCGGCCAGCCAAGCCGTGCAGTGTTTAAACCTTAAGTTTGGCTTTGCCGAAACCACAGCGATTGTCTAGGAGAAACGGATGAAAACGCCATTAGTGATTAAGTTAGGCGGCGCGGCACTGAGCTGCAGCGAGACCCTCGCCAAGGTTTTCGGCGCGATGAACACCTATCGCAGTGAGGCAGAGCGTCCGCTAGTGCTGGTGCACGGTGGCGGCTACTTGGTCGATGATCTGCTGAAAAAACTCGCCCTCACCAGTGTGAAAAAACAAGGCTTACGGGTCACGCCAGTCGACCAGATTGATTATGTCGCCGGTGCCTTAGCCGGGACGGCGAATAAGCTGCTACTCGCCGAAGCGCGTAAGGCGAAGATTAAAAGCTGTGGTTTGAGCTTGGCCGATGGCGGCTTGTGTCAGGTCAGCCAGCTGGACCCTGAGCTAGGTGCAGTGGGGGAAGCCAGCGCCGGTGATCCTAGCCTGTTGCAGGCGGTATTGGCCGCGGATTGTGTCCCCATTATTAGCTCGATTGGCATCAGTGACCAAGGTGAGCTGATGAACGTCAATGCCGACCAAGCGGCGGTAGCGGTGGCAACCACTCTCGGGGCGGAGCTGGTGTTGCTGTCGGATGTCAGCGGCGTGTTAGACGGCAAAGGGCACTTGCTGCCTTGCCTGACCGAGTTAGATGCGCAGCACTTGATGGAAAAAGGCGTGATCACCGATGGCATGGTGGTCAAGGTCAACGCCGCGTTTGCCGCCGCCCGCGAACTGGGTAAACCGGTGGAGATTGCCACCTGGCGTTACCCAGAAAAACTCACTCAATTATTCGATGGCCAGCAAATCGGCACTCGGTTTAGCGCCAGTTAATAAGACGTATAACGACGCGACGAAACCGTCGAACCGTCACATCAGGATTTAAGGAGAGCAAGATGAGCAAGGTAAATAAAGTTGTACTGGCCTATTCGGGTGGATTGGATACCTCGGCCATCATTCCATGGCTAAAAGAGAACTATGACTGTGAGGTCGTGGCCTTTGTTGCCGACGTCGGTCAAGGCGAACAAGAGCTCGAAGGCATTGAGCAAAAAGCGCTCGCCTCTGGGGCATCACAGTGTTTTATCGCCGATCTGAAACACGAAATGGTGGCGGAGTATATTTACCCCAGCCTGAAAACCGGTGCGGTGTATGAGGGCAAATACCTTCTAGGTACCTCGATGGCGCGTCCGATCATTGCCAAAGCGCAGGTCGAGTGCGCCCTTGAGGTTGGAGCGGATGCACTTTGCCACGGCTGTACCGGCAAGGGGAACGATCAGGTTCGTTTTGAGAGCACCTTCTCCGCGCTAGCGCCGCAACTGAAAGTGATTGCGCCGTGGCGGGAGTGGGATCTCACCAGTCGTGAAGCCTTGCTTGATTACTTGGCCGCCCGTGATATTCCCTGCACGGCGAGCCTTGAGAAAATTTATTCACGTGATGCCAATGCTTGGCACGTCTCAACCGAAGGCGGTGTACTGGAAGACACTTGGACTGCGGCTAACCAAGATTGCTGGGTATGGACAGTGGCGCCGGAAGAGGCACCCAATACGCCCGAGTTTGTTACCTTAGGGGTGCAAAGCGGGGAAGTGGTCTCAGTCGATGGTGAGTCCATGTCGCCTTATGACGTGCTGACGCTGCTGAACGACAAAGGTGCCGCCCACGGGGTAGGACGGATTGATATTGTTGAGAACCGTTTGGTGGGAATGAAATCCCGCGGCTGCTATGAAACCCCGGGGGGCACCATCATTATGGAAGCGCTGCGCGGTGTTGAGCAATTGGTGCTGGATAAAGAGAGTTATCAGTTCCGTGAGGAGCTCGGTTTAAAAGCCTCTCACCTGATTTATGATGGGCGTTGGTTTACCCCGCTTTGCCAGTCTATTCTTGCCGCGGCCAATTCTCTTGCCGCGCCGGTAACGGGCGAGGTGGTGATCAAACTCTATAAAGGCCAAGCGACAGTGGTCCAAAAGCGTTCAACCAATAGTTTGTACTCGGAAGACTTTGCCACCTTTGGTGATGACGATGTCTACGATCACAGCCATGCCGAAGGCTTTATCCGTTTGTATTCGCTGTCGAGCCGGATTCGGACGCTGAACAAACAAAAACAATCCTAATTAAAAAAGCATCGTGAGCAGTAAGGAGAGACAGCATGGCATTATGGGGCGGACGCTTTAGTCAAGCAGCAGACAAACGGTTTCAAGCGTTTAATGATTCACTGCGCTTTGACTATCGCCTAGCAGAGCAAGACATTGTGGGCTCCATTGCTTGGTCCAAAGCCTTGCGTTCAGTGGGCGTGCTGAGTGATGACGAGCAACAGCAATTGGAGCTCGCGCTCAATGAGCTCAAGTTGTCGGTGATGGAAAACCCGAAGCAAATCTTACGCTCAGAGGCCGAGGATATTCACAGCTGGGTTGAGCAGCAACTGATCGATAAAGTCGGGGATTTGGGCAAAAAGCTTCACACCGGACGCTCACGCAACGATCAGGTTGCCACGGATCTCAAACTCTGGTGTCGCCAGCAAGGCCAGCAAATCTTACTGTCTCTCGACAAGCTTCAGCAGCAGCTGGTGGATGTGGCCAGTCAGCACCATGATACCGTGCTGCCCGGCTACACCCACTTGCAGCGTGCTCAGCCAGTGACCTTTGCCCATTGGTGTTTGGCTTATCTGGAGATGTTTGAGCGCGACACCACCCGCTTACAAGATGCGCTTAATCGTCTGGATACCTGCCCGTTAGGATCCGGCGCGCTAGCAGGCACCGCGTACCCGATTGACCGCGATGCCTTGGCACAACAACTGGGCTTTGAGCGGGCCACCCGTAATAGCCTTGACTCAGTCTCGGACCGTGATCATGTGATGGAAATGCTGTCTGCGGCGTCAATTTCGATGCTGCATTTATCACGGATGGCTGAAGATATGATCTTCTATAACTCGGGCGAGTCTGGGTTTATCGAGCTAGCCGATACGGTGACATCAGGCTCCTCGCTGATGCCACAAAAGAAAAATCCCGATGCGCTAGAGCTTATCCGCGGCAAAACCGGCCGCGTGTATGGCACCTTGTCGGCGATGATGATGACGGTCAAAGCCTTGCCACTGGCTTATAACAAGGATATGCAAGAAGACAAGGAAGGGCTCTTCGATGCGATGGATACGTGGCACGATTGCTTAGATATGGCCGCGTTGTGTTTTGAAGGTATCACCATTCACAAAGACAAAACCTTGCAGGCGGCGCAGCAAGGGCATGCCAATGCCACCGAGCTCGCGGATTACTTGGTGAGTAAAGGGATCCCGTTCCGTGAAGCGCACCATATTGTGGGCGTGGCGGTGGTGTCTGCCATTGAACAAGGTTGTGCATTGGAAGCACTGCCGCTTGCCACCTTGCAGCAATTCTCACCGGTCATTGAAGACGATGTGTATGCCATGCTCACGATTGAATCCTGCTTGGCTCAACGTCGTGCACTCGGTGGAGTCGCGCCCGAGCAGGTTAGCTTTGCTATTCAAGAAGCACAAAAGCGTTTGGATAAGCGCTTTACCCCTAAAGTCACGGTGCGCTCGGCAAGGCTTACCGACCTCGATACCATCGAAGGCATGGTGGTGTATTGGGCGAAGTTGGGGGAGAACTTACCTCGAGACCGCCATGAATTGGTGCGCAATATTGGCCTGTTTGCGGTCTCTGAGCATCAAGGGGATTTGACCGGCTGCGGCTCGCTGTATATTTACGACTCAGGGCTGGCAGAAATTCGCTCTTTAGGAGTCGAAGCAGGCTGGCAGCGCCAAGGTCACGGTACCGCGTTGATGATGCACTTGATTAAAAAAGCCAAGCAAATGGCGATCGAGCAAGTCTTTGTTCTTACCCGGGTGCCCGAGTTTTTCACCCAATTAGGCTTTACCCCGACGTCAAAGTCGCAGTTGCCTGAGAAAGTGATGAAAGATTGTGAAATCTGTCCGCGCTTTCACGCCTGTGACGAAGTGGCTCTGACCTATAACATTGCTGGGCCGGCCACAATCTCAACCTTCTCTGCATTGGAGTAGGGCGACATCGTCTATTGCCTGACGATATAAGCGTCGTCGTTATCCCTTCCTAAGGCTGCGAGTGGATTAAGCCGCAGCCTTTTCACCTGCCTCTGTCATAAAAACTTCATCAAATTGAGTAGCTTACAAACTGTTACATTGTACGGTTTGTCACAGAAGCGTCACGCGCAATGACCATCATGCCCGCGTTTTCTCGTTAATGATGGAGATTTTGTGGTGAAAACAACCGTGACGGCCGCAGTGGCCTCAGCCTTATTAGCGGCAACTGCACAGGCGGCAGTGCCTCAACAAAACGATGTATGGTACCAAGACGCACAAGCCGCCTTGGCGGCCGCTAAAGCGAACCCACCAATTACGGGCAAAGCCAAAAACGTGATCCTCTTTGTCGGTGATGGCATGAGTGTGGGGACAATCACAGCGGCGCGGATTTATCAGGGCCAGCAGCAAGGACAAACCGGTGAGGAAAACCGCCTTGGCATGGAAAGCCTGCCGCATGTTGCACTAGCAAAAACCTATAACACTGACATGCAAACGCCAGACTCGGCTGGGACCGCGACGGCGATGGTCACTGGGGTGAAAACCAAAGCCGGGGTTATTAGTGTTGACGATAATGTCCAGCGTGGTTTTTGCAGTACCGCCAAAGGTAACGAAGCGAAAACCTTATTTGAAATGGCGGGCGAGAAGGGCAAGGCGCTGGGTTTAATCTCAACCGCTCGTTTGACCCATGCCACCCCAGCTACCACCTACGCCCACAGTGCGGATCGCAATTGGGAAAACGATAGCAAGTTACCCAACATTGCCAAAAACCAAGGTTGTACCGATATCGCCAGTCAGTTTGTCGACTTTGATGCTGGTGAGGGATTTCAGGTGGCTTTCGGTGGCGGACGGCGTGAATTTATTCCTGCCGATAGCGTCGATCCTGAGGGCAAAAAGGGTAAGCGTAAAGATGGACGCAACCTGATTGAGGCATGGCAAACCCGTCACCCTGATGGTCAATACATTTTCGATAAATCCGGTTTTGATGCCATCGATCCGGCGACCACCTCACGCGTGTTTGGTTTGTTTGAAAGCAGCCACATGAAATACGAAGCGGATCGCCGTGAAAGCCAAGATGAGCCATCATTGGCGGACATGACCAGCAAGGCGATCGATATGCTTAGCCGCAACAAAGACGGCTATGTGATGATGGTGGAAGCCGGACGTATCGACCATGCTCACCATGCGGGCAACGCTGCGCGAGCGTTAGAAGATACGTTGGCTTACGACGATGCCATTAAAGTGGCCTTAGCGAAAACCAACCCAGAAGATACCCTGATCATTGTCACCGCCGACCATGCCCACACTATGGTGATGAACGGCTATGCGGAGCGGGGCAATCCGATTCTCGGTTTGTCACGTCAAAAAGGGCGCTTGAATCAGGATGATTTTGGTAAAACCTATACCACCATCACCTATGGCAACGGCCCGGGTGCGGTCAAAGGTGAGCGTGAAAACTTGCAAGAAGGGCAGGTGCGTGAGCTGGATTACAAACAGCAATCCTTGATTAAGCTCGGTTCGGAAACCCACTCCGGTGAAGATGTGGCCATCATGGCTCGTGGGCCGATGGCGTGGTTATTCCAAGGTGCCGTGGAGCAAAACTACATTTTCCATGTGATTAACGAAGCCACGGATCTGGCCGATTAATCGTCTGGTATGTCTGACGACCCGCGCTCTGGCGCGGGTTTTTTATTGCGCCGAAACGGGTAAATCACCACATGCAGGGTGAGTAGCACACTGGCACTACCGGCGGCGAATAACAAGGCAATCGACTCCACTTGCCGTGGCGCGTCGGCATAGCCCCACCACCAAAGTGGCCAAAGTAGCGCGCACATGGCGGCCAGTTGTTTCATACAACGGGTACAGCGTCCCAGTTTTTGTTGCCAAATCGCGGACTGACAGTATTTGCAAGCCATGCGTTTCTCTTGGTCGGTAATGGCGATAGCTTATTGTGGCGCAGTGGGCCGCCGGATACAAAAAAGCCCTCCAATCAGGAGGGCAAAAAGGTAAGCAAGTGCTTGGGGAAGCAACAGGCAGTGCCTGTAAAGCGCCGAAAATCGGCGAAAAGGGCTGTGGATTAGCAGCCTGGGCCACAGTCCATGCAGTGTTTGATCATTTCAGGGCCGAGTTTGAGCTTGGCATTCACATCCCGCAGCGCGGTACGTACCCCTTCTTCAATCACTGGGTGATAGAAGGGCATATCCAACATTTGCGAAATGGTCATTTGATTTTGATGTGCCCATGCTAACAAGTGGGCCAAGTGCTCAGCGTTCGGACCAATCATTTCAGCGCCAAGAAAGCGGCCAGTGCCTTGTTCGGCATACACGTGTAACAAACCTTTGTTTCGCAGCATCACCCGTGAGCGGCCTTGGTTTTCAAACGACACCACGCCGGTTTCAAAGCAGCCGCAGGGACCGAGACGGTCAGTAATTGCTTTGTAGCTTTCGCCCACCATCGCAATTTGCGGGTCGGAGAAGACCGCAGAGAGTTTGCTGCGGCGCAATCCGGCACGGATATCTTTACCGCGGCCTGCGTTGTCACCGGCAATGCGCGCTTGGTCAGCCGCTTCGTGCAGCAACGGAATTTGGTTACTGGCATCACCGGCAATAAAAATGTGCGGTGCCGTGGTCTGCAGGGTGTAAGCATCGGCAACTGGCACCCCGCGGGCATCCACTTTGATGCTGGTCGCGTCAAGGTTTAGCCTGTCGACATTGGGGCGACGACCGGTGGCGGCAACCACATAGTCGACCCAGCGCAGTTGGCTCTCGCCCTCTTTATCACGATAACGGATTTGCACCTTATCGCCTTCACGCACCATCTCTTCCACCTTGGCATCGGCGTCGAGATAAAACTCCTCACTGAAGGTGCGATTGGCATACGCCATGATGTCCGGATCGGTCAGCGGGCCCACTTGGCCGCCGACGCCAAACATAATCATCTCGACCCCGAGGCGATGTAGCGCTTGTCCCAGCTCTAGGCCAATTACACCCGGGCCAAATACCGCAACCGAGTCAGGTAGATCGTCCCATTCGAAAATATCATCATTGACCACTAAACGATCGCCAAGGTGATCCCAAGCGGACGGCCAGCTTGGACGAGAGCCTGTCGCGATCACGATGCGATCAGCATGGATGGTGGTGTGATCGTCGACCATTAAGGTGTGATCATCCATAAAGCGCGCATAGCCGTCGATTTTGTCTTGAGCGGGAATGTCATCGACACTTTCCAGTACAAAGCCGACAAAACGGTCACGCTCGCGTTTCACCCGATCCATCACCTCACGGCCATTAATCTCCGTGGTGCCGCCGGGATACACACCGAAGCCGGGCGCTTTGTCGATATGATGCGCCGCTTCAGCCGCCGCAATTAACAGTTTGGAAGGCATGCAGCCAACCCGCGCGCACGTGGTGCCATAGGGGCCGCCTTCAATCATCACCACGTTATCCGTATGCGCTTTGGCTGCGCGATAAGCACCTAGCCCGGCGGTTCCGCCACCAATCACAGCCACATCAACCGTTAATGTTTTCATTGCTTTCTCCTGGGAAAATAACGGGCGGCAAGGGAGCCGCCCAAACAGCGGATTACTGATTCAGATAGGTGTCGAGCTCTTCACTGCCACCGATATGACGGCCACCGATAAATACTTGTGGCACGGTAGCGCGACCGCTCACTGCACGCAAAGAAACCGTGGTGGCGTCTTTGCCAAGAATAATTTCCTCAAACTGAAGGCCTGCGTCGATCAGGGCTTGTTTGGCCTTGGCACAGAATGGACAGCCTGGTTTGCTAAACACGGTGATCGAATCTTGCAGTTTGTGCTCAGGAGCGATGAAGCCCAGCATGGTGTCGGCATCAGACACTTTGAACGGGTCGCCCGGCTCGTTGGGTTCGATAAACATTTTCTCGACCATGCCGTTTTTCACCAGCATGCTGTAACGCCATGAGCGTTTGCCAAAGCCAAGATCGTTTTTGTCGACCAGCATGCCCATACCATCAGTGAACTCGCCGTTGCCGTCAGGCAGGACATGAATGTTGTCAGCGTCTTGGTCGGCTTTCCAGGCGTTCATCACAAAGGTGTCGTTGACGGACACACAGACAATGTCATCAACGCCGTACTGTTGGAACACCGGATATAGCTCGTTATAGCGCGGCAGGTGCGAGGATGAGCAGGTCGGTGTAAACGCACCCGGTAGGCTGAATACAATCACGGTTTTATTGGCAAAAATGTCATCGGTGGTAACGTCTTTCCATTGGTCGCCTTCGCGAGTACGGAAGGTAACTTGTGGTACTGGTTGGCCTTCTTTTGATGCAAACATGGTTTCCCCTTTTGATTTAGTCGTTAACTGTCAATGGCATGTGTCTGACTCGCCGTGTCTTGATGGATGTAGTATCGCGAAAGAAGATTGATAGCTCTAATCGCTTGATGCTATGGTTTTGATAGTTTTCTCCTATAGAAGAGACAGCAATGAATATTCGTGATTTGGAATACTTGGTGGCGCTGGCCGAACACCGCCACTTTCGCAAAGCGGCCGAAGCGTGTTTTGTTAGCCAACCCACCTTGAGCGGACAGATTCGTAAGCTGGAAGATGAGCTGGGCGTGAGTTTGTTAGAACGCACCAGTCGTCGTGTGTTGTTCACGGATGCGGGTATGAGGTTAGTACAGCAGGCACGTAACGTGTTGCGAGAAGTCACAATTTTGACCGAATTGGCCAGTGAACAAGGGGAAAGTATGACGGGTCCCCTACATATTGGCCTGATCCCGACCGTTGGCCCTTATCTGTTGCCGAAGATCATTCCCATGTTGCGCGACCGTTTTCCAGAATTGGAGCTGTTTATTCACGAGGGTCAGACCCAGCAGTTGGTACAGCAATTGGAAGAAGGCAAACTCGATTGCATCATTTTGGCTTCTGTGGAAGAAACCCAGCATTTGAAAGAACTGCCATTGTATGAAGAGCCAATGCTATTGGCGGTCAGTGAGGCGCATAAGCTTGCGGGATGTGCTGAGGTGGCGTTAGATGTCCTGCAAGGAGAGACCTTGTTAATGCTGGGCGATGGTCATTGCTTACGTGACCAAGCGATGGGATTTTGTTTTAAAGTGGGCGCGCGCGAGGATCAGCGTTTTCGTGCCACCAGTTTAGAAACACTCCGCAATATGGTCGCGGCGGGCAGTGGTATCACCTTACTCCCTCGCTTATCCGTCCCTGCACAGCGACGCGATGGCGTAGCCTATATTCCCACCACGTCGCCAACCCCGACACGGCAGATCACCTTAGATTATCGCCCCGGTTCACCATTGCGAGGGCGCTATGAACAATTGGCTGAAGTGATCCGTGAGCATATGGTCGCGGTCATGGACACGCCGTTAAGTGCTGAGCCTACCGCATTAAACGCAGGATAAAAAGAACCCCCCAATACTGGATATCCAACATTGGGGGTCAGTTCAATTGTCACGGATACGGTCGATTAAAATAGCGATTCGGTCTCCGTTTCATAAATGGTGCCGCTAGGCTGGGATGAGACGTATTCGGTTGGCTCTGTCCCTTTAATAAAGTACTCGAACATCGAGGTGTGGTCGGTTTTGCGGGTGAGCAAACCGGTTTCACGATCAATGCGTACCTTCACGATACCCGGTGGCACCACTTTGCTTTGTTCTGGCACATCCGCAAGGGCTTTTTGCATAAAGTCTATCCATGCGGGCCCAGCGGTTTTGGCACCAGACTCGGCCCCACGAATCGGTTGCTGCTCGTCATTCAAGTTGCTGTTGCGGGTTGTGCGCCCTAATTCACGTGAGTGGTCATCAAAGCCGACCCATACCGTGGTGACGATACCCGGGCCATAACCTGTGTACCAAGTGTCTTTAGAGTCGTTGGTGGTCCCGGTTTTACCGCCGATATCCCGTCGTTTCAGCGCTTGTGCGCGCCAGCCGGTGCCATTCCAACCGGTGCCATAGCGCCAGTCGCCGCCGCCCCAAATATTGCTCTGCATCATTTCGCGCACCAAGAACGCATTTTGCTCGTCAATAACTTGTTTGGCGGGCTGTGGCGATTCTTCGCTGTTACCGGTCAGCAAATTCTGCTCGTTGAAGGGGTCTGCTTTCTCCATCGGCTTTTCGCAGTCATCGCAAATCACCGATGGGTTAGCACGGTAAATTTCCTCACCGAAGGGCGTTTCTACCCGATCAATGATGAAAGGCTCCATAAAGTAACCACCATTGGCAAACACGCTAAACCCTTGTGCCATTTCAACCGGCGTTAAGCTGCCTGCGCCGAGTGCAATGGCTTCGGCGCGAGGGAGATCATCACGTTTAAAGCCAAAGCGAGTCAGATAATCTAAGGTATCGTCCAAGCCAACACGACGGAGGACACGCACAGCCATCACGTTTTTCGATTGTGCCAGTCCAATGCGAGCACGCAGTGGCCCTTCATAACGTGGCGGCGAGTTTTTCGGACGCCATGCCACGCCTTGACTGCGATCCCAGCGGTTGATGGGCGCGTCATTAATCAAGGTGGCAAGGGTCATGCCTTCATGGATGGCCGCCGAATAGATAAAGGGTTTGATGCTTGAACCCACTTGGCGCACCGATTGGGTAGCACGATTAAATTTGCTATGCACAAAGTTAAAGCCACCCACTAAGGCTTTGATCGCCCCTGTGGTGGGGGACATGGATACTAAGGCGGTATTGGCGTTGGGCACTTGTGCCAAGTGCCATTGATCGTCAACGCGACGAATCCACACCTGCTCACCGCTTTGTAAAATATCACTGGCGTGTTTGGGCGCGGGGCCTTGACGATTATCGGTAATGTAAGGGCGCGCCCAGTCCATCCCCGCCCAACCGAGTGTAATTTCTTGGCCATTTGGACCAATCACTAAGGCGGATTGGTCACTCACTTCGGTCACGATGGCAGGCTCTAGTGGGCCATAGCTAGGCTGCTTGGCAAGATAATCGACAATACGCTGGTGTTGCCAACGGTCGCTTGCGGCTTGCCATAAGGTGGCGACTGGACCGCGGAAGCCATGGCGACGATCGTAAGCAAGGATGTTATCCATCGCCGCATCATTGGCCGCGCGTTGCATATCGGAGTCCACACTGGTGTATATGCGAATGCCTGATGTGTAAGCATCGTCGCCAAAGTGTTCTACCGCCCATGCACGCGCCATTTCTGCGACATAAGGCGCATCGAGCTCAATTTCAGCACCGTGGTAACGCGCAACAATCGGCTCGTTTTTCGCTTGGCTATACTCGGCCTGCGAAATGTAGCCTTCTTTGAGCATGCGAGCCAGCACCACGTTACGGCGCTCAGTAGCACGAGACAGGGAGTACAATGGATTCATGGTGGATGGCGCTTTAGGGAGGCCGACAATCACCGCCATTTCACTTAAGGTCAGCTCGTCTAGTGTCTTACCAAAGTACACTTGTGCGGCGGCACCAACGCCATAGGCGCGGTAGCCGAGAAAAACCTTGTTAAAGTACAGCTCAAGGATTTCGTCTTTATTCAACAATTGCTCTATATGCACGGCGATAAAAATCTCTTTTATCTTGCGCATGATCCGCTTTTCGTTGGAAAGGAAGAAATTTCGCGCTAACTGTTGGGTGATAGTGCTGGCCCCTTGCTTCGCACTGCCTGACATGGCTACTACCACGGCGGCGCGAACAATACCAATCGGGTCGATCCCCGGGTGTTGATAGAAGCGACTGTCTTCAGTGGCGATCAGCGCATTAATCATTTGCGGTGGGATGTCTTCCAGTTTAACGGGGATGCGTCGCTTCTCACCAAATTGGGAGATCAGCTTGCCGTCAGCACTGTAAACCTGCATTGGGGTTTGTAGCTCGACATCTTTCAGTGTCGCCACATCGGGGAGGTCGGGTTTTACGTACAGGTAAAACCCGAAAATTGTAGTGACTCCCAGCACTGTGCAAACCAGTGCAAAGATAAGCAGACGCTTTATGAACTTCACCTGAGATTTCCCGTTCTGTTGCAATTGAGCCGTTCAATAACCATACGTCAGTAGTATAAAGGCACCAGCAATAAAAATAACCCGCCGTGAAGGGCTGTTTTCTAAATGCTGACTTCACGCTGACGTTGGGAGCCTAACACGAAATGGTTCGAAATTCGGCAGTTTTAGGTATCGATATTGGCCGAGATACCATTCACGCCATTGCGGTTCGTGCATATCGACAAGGCATTCAGATCGCAGGGCATCATGAAGTGCACTATCGTGCGACTGACGATCTTTTGACCCCGATGACCGAGATAAAAAAGCGATTACTTGCGTGTTTACCTTGGTATCAGCGCTTACGCGTTCCTGTGGTGGTAGGCGTGGATGACGATGCGGTGATCACCAAGCAAATTACGGCACCACTTATTGACGATGAGATTGAGCAAGAAGCCTTGATTGGCCAAAAGCTGAGTGCTGCCCTCAACATGGATACCGCTACCTTGTATTACGACTTTGAGGTCATGAGCGGTATTTCCGTTCAGCCGGGACAAGCCTGTTACCAAGTAGTGGCGTGTCGGCGTCATGCTCTCACTCCAGCCCTAGACGCGCTCAAGCGTGTCGGTTTATCGCCCTCGGTGGCAGACATTAACAGCCAAGCGTTAGTCGGGGTCTATCAAGTGATTCGACCTGTTGCGCAGGCTAACCACTGGCCGCTGTGGCTGCATTATCACGGTGGCTTGATCACCGCGATTCGTCTTTATCCGGATGGTCAGGTTTACCAGCATCGCAGCCGTTTGGGGGAAGGAGAGCGCTACGAACACCGCGAAGAGCACGCGAACACCTTAGTACAGCAGCATGTTGATCAGGCTTGCCATCGTGCGCGTGAGCACAATCGACTCTTGCCCCTGAGCACCGTTTGGATAAGCGGCGTCTGGCCTACCACACTCACGTCTGAGCATCTGGCCATCACACGCTTAAATCCAGTGGCGATGTTGGACCAAACTGCCCCCACCATCAGTGACGAGGCCAGTATTGCGTTGGGATTAGCGCTGCGTGGAGGGTACTCATGCGTATAAATCTACTCCCTTGGCGGGAAAAAGCGCGCCGTGCTCAGCGTTACACCTTTATGGTTCACACTGGTTTGGTGGTGCTGGGCGTGGTACTGGTGGTTAGTGCCGTGAACGCGGTCCAGCAGCACTGGCTGACTGAGCAACAGGCACGTAATCAACGCTTAACCGCCGGGGTGAACGATTTTCGTGCCACCTTACAGGCTTTCAAGCGCGAAGATAAAAAGCGTGCTGCGCTGCAATCGCGCTTACAACTGGTCAACGCATTACAACAACAGCGCAATAATGTCACCGCATTACTGAATTTCATTCCAACCGTGATGCCTGAAGGGGCGTATTTGAGTCGTTTGGCGCAGCAACACGGACGTGTCACGGTCGAAGGCTGGGTGACATCTAATGCGGAGATGGCAAGCTTGTTGGCAGCGTTAGAGCAAAGTGCATTAGCCACCGAGGTTGATATTGACACTGTGATCACCGAATCCGGATCGCAACGTGCCAACAAACGCTTTACGTTAAGCTTTCGCTTGACCGACTACGTCACACCGCAGCTACCGAAGCCCAAAGGAATGCAGTCATGATCGCACCCTCTGAGTGGGATTGGCAAAAACTCCCCAGTGCGCCACTCGCCACCCGCGCTATCGTTTGGGCGGTGGGCGCGTTCGCGCTACTCGTTCTCGCAGCTTTGCTGATTTGGCTACCCAACCAAGAGGCGTTGAAGGCAGCGACACAGCGCGAAGTACAACTTAAAGCCGAGTATCGATTGTTGGCCAACCGCGTGGCGGCTCTGCCCGATGTGGAGGCACAAATGCGCGCGTTAAATCAGCAATATGCCACTTTGATTGCCCAATTGCCGGAAGAAGAAGAGCTTTCGGGATTACTCGCTGGGGTTAATGAAGTTGGGATCCGCCATCAGTTGCGCTTCAAAACATTGAAATGGCAACCAAGAAAGCATGGCAGCTGGCTCGATGCTATTCCGATGACGGTTGTTCTGAGCGGTGATTATGCCTCTATCGGTGCATTCAGCGCGGATATTGCTGCCATGACGCGCTTGGTGTCGCTGCAAGATTTTGTTTTAACCCGTACTGAAACCGATGACATTCATGCGCCCTTGCTGCTGTCTGTGTCTGCGACCACATATCGTTATACCGGTGAACGTATTGCCACCGACAAGGAGGCCTTACAGTGAAGCGTCTTTTGGTGTTGTTATTTGGGTTGAGTTTGGTCGGCTGTGATAGATACCACAGTGATATCGAACGCTTTATGCAACAAACCCAAGCCAGTGCGCAAGTCACCGCGACCCGCATTCCTCCTCCGCCGAGTTACCAATCGATAGCCTTTGTCGCTGATCAGCGGGATCCCTTTGTGCTGCCAGCCATCAATACAGGTGGACAGGCTTCAACGGGTGACTGTTGGCAGCCCAATTTACAACGGCCTTTAGAGCCACTTGAGCAATTTCCACTGGCAAGCCTTGCCATGAAAGGCAGCTTAACCAAAGGCGCACAGCAACAAGCCTTAATTGCACGTCCTGATGGCACTATCACTCAAGTCAGTGAAGGTGCGCATTTAGGCGAGAACCGTGGCCGTGTAGTGGACGTGAATGCACACCAGATCGCCATTGAAGAAGCCCTGCCGGATGGCTTGGGGTGTTGGCAGCTTCGCACTGTTACCTTGTCGATGGAATCAACTTTGCCGTAGTTAGGATACCAATATGATGATACGCCCTTACCTTTCCCGCACGTTCTCGCAAAGCGTTCGCCCAGTCTGGCTCATACTGCTGATACTGATGTTCAGCCTGGGTTCAGTGCAGGTTGCCGCAAAGAGTATGCTGACTGATATTGCAGTGAAGCGTCTAGATAATGGTGATGCTCAGGTTTCGCTGACGTTTTCTGATGCCGCGGTAACGGCTGACTTTCGTCAACCCATCCCTCAGCAAGTCACGCTACGCTTGCCAAATGTACAGCTAAAACAGGCATTACTTGCGGTTCTCGATACTCGCAGCCGTCAGACCCCAGTGACTGAGATTGAGACCTTTCAGGCCCCTGAGAGTGCTCGCATTGTACTGCGTGCTGAGCAGGCCGTGGATTTTGATTATCAGCAGCAAGGAAAGGTGTTGACCATCCGCGTCTCTGCGGCAAAAAAAGCGCCTTCTGCGACGGCCTTAGCGCAAAAAGGGGCGGCGATCTCGATTAACTTCCAAGACATTCCGGTCCGTACCGTGTTGCAGCTGATTGCTGAACAGAATGATTTTAACCTTGTGACCTCGGACTCGGTACAAGGCAATATCACCATGCGCATTGATGGTGTGCCTTGGCAAGATGTATTGGATGTGATTTTGCGTGTGAAGGGGCTGGATAAGCGCCAACGGGGACAAGTGATGCTCGTTGCTCCGAGCGCTGAGCTGATGGCACAAGAAAAGCAAGCACTCGAAATGCGTCAGCAGGCCGATGCCTTACTGCCTCTGACCTCAGAAGTACTCACGGTGAACTATGCCAAAGCCAGTGATATCGCCGCCCTGATCAAAGGTCAAGGCGAAGGGGTCAGCTTACTGTCTCCTCGCGGGGCGGTGTCGCTGGATGAGCGTACCAATGCGTTGATCATTAAAGATAATCAAAAGAACTTAGCCCGTATTCGCACCTTGGTTCGCCACTTGGATGTGCCGGTGAAGCAAGTTGAAATTGAAGCGCGGATTGTCACGGTTGAAGAGGGGTCTGTCGATGAGCTGGGAGTGCGCTGGGGGATTTTAAATCGCAACGGTTCAACCAGTATCGGCTCTTCGATAGAAAGCAACCTGATGTGGGACCGTAACATGTACAATTCCGATGACGAGGCATTAACCGGATCGGGCAATGATTCTCTGCCGGTGGACAATTTTTTGAATGTGAACTTGGCCGCCTCCAACCCTGCCGCGTCAAGTCTGGCACTACAAGTGGCTAAATTGGGCAGTGATTTATTGCTGGATCTCGAGTTATCGGCGCTGGAAAGTGAAAACAAAGCAGAAATTGTATCGAGCCCGCGCTTAATCACCACCAATAAGAAAGCGGCATATATCGAGCAGGGGACCGAATTACCTTATCTTGAAGCCTCTTCCAGCGGTGCTGTGGCGGTGTCGTTTAAAAAAGCAGTACTTAGCCTTACCGTGACGCCCCAAATTACCCCAGAGAATGAGTTAGTGCTGGATTTGAAAGTCACCCAAGATATGCCAGAGAAGTCGGTGGTGGCAGGTAAAGGGGAGGCCATGTCGATCAGTACCAAGCGCATTAATACGCAGGTATTGGCGCGAAATGGTGAAACGGTGGTGCTGGGAGGGATCTTCCAACACACCATGATTAACAAAGAAACCAAGGTGCCATTACTCGGGGATATTCCGCTGTTTGGAAATCTGTTCAAACACCGTCTGAAAGATCATGCAAAACGCGAGCTTCTGATCTTTGTGACCCCTAAAATCGTCACAGGGTAGGTTAGGTGTTGCCAAAGGGGCCACTGTCCTGAGATAATTTTTAGTCTGATCACGAATTATCTGTGAGGAATTGGCGCCTCGGGCTTTTCTACATCAAGCCTGCGGGCGGTGTTGTTTTATTTAACCGCGCGTAAAATTGCTTAAAATGGCTGAAAAACGAAATATCTTTTTGGTAGGCCCTATGGGGGCTGGTAAAAGCACAATTGGTCGTCATCTCGCTCAACAACTTCACATGGAATTTTATGATTCTGACTCAGTGATTGAAGATCGAACTGGGGCAGACATTGCATGGGTGTTCGACGTTGAGGGAGAAGAAGGTTTTCGTCAACGTGAAGAGAACGTGATTAACGACCTGACTGAGAAGCAAGGTATCGTGCTAGCGACCGGCGGCGGCTCTATCATGAGTAAAGAAAGCCGTAACCGTCTCTCTGCTCGTGGTGTAGTGGTGTACTTAGAAACCACTATCGAGAAGCAGCTGGCGCGTACACAACGCGATAAAAAACGTCCTTTGCTTCAAACCGATCAACCCCGTGAAGTGTTGGAATCACTCGCGCAAGAGCGCAACCCACTTTATGAAGAAATTGCTGATTATGTGGTGCGTACTGATGATCAAAGCGCCAAAGTGGTCGCGAATCAAATCATCGAGTTGTTAGAGCAGCACTAATCCCAGACACAGGACCCGACCATGGAACGGATAGATGTTCAGTTAGGGGCGCGTAGCTACCCTATCTCTATCGGCGAAGGGCTGCTGGCAGATGCCAGCTTGTTTGAAAACGTACGTTCGCGTCGGGTTGCTGTGATAAGCAACGAGACAGTGATGCCATTATATGGCGAGAAGCTGGTCTCGACGCTTAAGCAGGCAGGGGCACAAGATGTCGCCTGCCTTAGCTTACCCGACGGTGAAGCGTACAAATCGCTAGAAACCTTCAATACTATCAACACCTTCCTACTTGAAAATAACTACAATCGCGATGTGGTGCTGGTGGCACTGGGTGGCGGTGTGATTGGTGATATCGTTGGCTTTGCCAGCGCTTGTTATCAACGCGGGGTAGATTTTATTCAAGTTCCTACCACCTTATTGGCGCAGGTTGACTCGTCGGTTGGCGGGAAAACGGCCATCAATCATCCCTTGGGTAAAAATATGATTGGTGCGTTTTACCAACCCAAAGCGGTGGTGATTGACACTCAAGTACTCAGCACCCTCCCAGATCGAGAGTTTGCGGCGGGAATGGCTGAGGTAATCAAATACGGCATTATCGCCGACGCGCCTTTCTTTGACTGGCTCGATAGCGAAATGGCGGCGTTGACCGCTTTGTCACCCGACGCGTTAAGTTATGCGATTCGGCGCTGCTGTCAAATCAAGGCTGATGTGGTCGCGCAAGATGAAACCGAAGCCGGTGTACGTGCTCTGCTTAATCTGGGCCACACCTTTGGTCATGCGATTGAAGCGGAGATGGGCTATGGCAACTGGTTACATGGTGAAGCGGTTGCAACGGGCACCGTGCTTGCTGCCCACACGGCACAGCGTCATGGTTTGCTGGACGAACAAAGTGTGTCCCGCATCACTGCCTTGCTCGAAAAAGCGCAGCTTCCCGTGCACGTCCCTGCCCAGATGAACTACGATGCTTTTATTAAGCACATGATGCGTGATAAAAAAGTGCTTTCAGGACAGTTGCGTTTGGTACTGCCAACAGCGATCGGCCAAGCGCAAGTGGTTGCAGATGTTCCACATCAGCTTTTAGCCGATGTGATTGATGCCGGTTAACCATTGAATGCATGACAAACACCTTTGATACCTTGGCCTTGGAGCTGGAAAGCCAAACCCAGCTCTTATCACGCCTGCAGTTTCTTACCCGCTTTAGCTCTAACCTTATCCAGGTCACCGGTCCGACTGGCGCGGGTAAAACCTGGCTCAGTGAGCGCTATATGGAGCAATGGGCCGACGCGTCGGTCCACTCCTTATTGGTGTGTCACACGGCACAAAATGATGCACAACGCCGTGCTATTTTGCTTCGTCAAATAGTCAAAGATGGCGTATTTAATGAGGCCGATCCGCTAGTCGATAGCCTGACGATGATGCTCGGCGACAGTGGGTGCGATGCATTAATTGTCATTGATGATGCCCACCGTCTTAGCCCGAATTTATTGTCTGAACTTTGGGCACTGGTTTTACAGGCACAAAACCAAGATCATTGGCGCATCAATGTGGTGCTTTTTGCGTTGCCCGGAAAGTTGAACAAGTGGCTTCGTCAGGTGTCATATGGCCAAGGCCAAAAGCCGTTAGAGTTAGAAGTCTCGCCCTTAAACGAGGGGGAGGAAGAAATGTTTATCGATGTGTTGGCGGTGACCCGACGCATTGATGCGACCAAGAAAAAACAATGGCTGGCCAAGTTGGCCAATCAAACCCTCTATCCGGGCATGATCATGGGCAAGGACAATCAGGAGACAGGCACAGTGAGTGACGAGAAGAAAAAGCCCTCGCGTAATAAACCCTTTACCATGCTGGTATTGGCCGTGGTGCTCATGGTCGTGGGTGCTGGTGTGATTTGGTGGTACTTCCCGAGCCAAAGTGATGATCAGTCCTCGGGCATGGTATTGCCAGAAGGGTTAAAGAATCTTGATGACTTACTCCGTGAACAGCAGGGCGAGCCAGAGAGCGCCGTGACTGCTGGCCAAGGCACCGAGAAAGGCATGGACCAAAACCCAGCCAGTACTTCAAACCGCACCAGCCAGTCAGGCTCGGTGACTGAAGATACAGTCTCATTGCCAGAAGAGGTTAATGGCGAAGGCTTGACGGTTGGCCGCGGAGATGAAGGCAAACGCGTTGTCGTGCCTGATGACGTGGTCGATGCCATGATTGAAGAGCAGGATGCAGGTGGTGATGGTACTGAGGCCGTTGACGAATCCTTGATCCCTGAGCTGGCACAAACACCGCCCACACCGGCGGCACCAGACAGCCGTCCAGAGCCTGCTGCTCCACGCCAAACAGCGCAACCGGAAGCTGCATCTCAGCCAGCGTCCGCGAACCAGACCTTGCCGTTAGATGCCCAAGCTCTACTGGCGGTGCCTGCACAGCGCTATGCGTTACAGCTGGCCGCCTTACAATCCCGCCAAGATGCGGTTGATCTGATTGCGAACTATCAACTTGATGGGCGTGTTCAGGTTTATCAAACTCGCCGTAATGGTGGCACTTGGTACATGGTATTACTGGGCGATTATGAGAGTGTCACCGCGGCGCGTCGCGCAGAACTCACGCTGGCCGACAATGTCCGTGCGCTGCAGCCATTCGTGAAATCATTTAGCCAAATTCACCGTGAAATCAATCGTGCAAATGGGCAGTAAAATCCGCTGATTGATGAGACAAAATAAGGTACAATCCGCCCCCTTTCATATCGCGGAGAATGACAAGGGGCAATGAAAAAGCATCGCGCGTTTCTAAAGTGGGCTGGCGGGAAGTATTCGCTGGTCGATGACATTCGCCGTCATCTTCCCGAAGGGGACACGCTGATCGAGCCTTTTGTCGGCGCAGGGTCGGTGTTTTTAAACACCGACTACGACCGCTATATCTTGGCTGATATTAATCCCGACTTGATTAATCTCTATAACATTATCAAACAAACCCCAGCACGGTTTGTCGATGATGCACGCGCCTTTTTCTGTCAAGACTACAATCAAAAAGCGCAATATTTGCAAGTGCGGGAAGACTTTAATGCCACGCAAGATCCGTATCTTCGCTCGCTCTATTTCTTGTACATGAATCGTCACGGCTTCAATGGCCTGTGCCGTTACAACAAAAAAGGTGGATTTAATGTTCCCTTTGGGTCTTACAAGAAACCGTACTTCCCTGAAAAAGAGCTGTTCTTTTTTGCCGAAAAAGCACAACGGGCAGAGTTTGTGTGTGAAGGGTATGCGGAAAGTTTTGCCCGCGCGAAGCTGGGCGACGTGGTGTATTGCGATCCTCCTTATGCGCCTTTAACCGCGACAGCGAATTTTACCACTTACGCCACCAACGGCTTTACGCTGGATGATCAAGCGTTATTGGCCGAGCATGCAGAGCAGGCAGCGATGGCGGGTGGGATCCCGGTTCTTATTTCAAACCACGACACCCCTTATACCCGTCGTTTATATCGTGGTGCGACCTTCAACGTGGTACGAGTCAAACGTACCATTAGCCGTAATGGGAATGGGCGTAATAAAGTGGATGAGCTGTTGGCACTGTTTGCGCCTCAACCCTAACAGGAAAGTGGCATTAGGTAATCATGCCGACAATGGCAAGCAAGGTCGCGACAAATACACCGATCATCACCACGCCTATCACGATGTACGCAGCAGGTGAGTCTTGAGCAAAATCGCGTTGACGGTTTTGCTCGGACTGCACACCAAAAAGCGCGGCAATCACACTTTTGATGACGTCCCAAACGCCTAATTTTGTTGTCATGATGCCTCCTTTTTTGTCGCTCTTATCCAACCCTAGTTGGCGGTATGTATTTTGTCAGCTGTTCAGGTAGAAAAGCGGGATCGAATAAGACAGCGCGAGCGAGATCGGGTAGAATTGCGGCGACTTTTTGGCAAGTGAGGCGACAACTATGACGGATTTTTTGATCGCGCCATCGATTTTATCAGCAGATTTTGCGCGCTTGGGCGAGGATGTAGAAAAGGTACTCGCCGCGGGTGCAGATGTGATCCACTTTGATGTAATGGATAACCATTACGTGCCTAATCTCACCTTTGGCGCGCCGATTTGTCAGGCGCTGCGCGATTACGGCATTACCGCCCCGATTGACGTGCACCTCATGGTTAAGCCGGTTGACCGCATTATTCCCGACTTCGCCAAAGCTGGCGCCGATATGATAACCTTCCATGCTGAAGCCAGTGACCATATCGATCGCACCTTACAATTGATTAAAGATCACGGCATGAAAGCCGGGCTGGTATTTAATCCCGCCACACCACTGCATTATCTTGATTACGTGATGGACAAACTCGACATGATTTTGTTGATGTCCGTGAATCCCGGTTTTGGTGGCCAATCGTTTATTCCAAGCACCTTGGATAAACTGCGTGACGTGCGCGCACGTATTGATGCCAGCGGTCGAGACATCCGACTGGAAATTGATGGCGGTGTGAAAGCTGACAATATCGCCGAGATTGCCCAAGCAGGGGCAGATATGTTTGTTGCCGGTTCTGCGATTTTTGGGCAACCCGACTATAAAGCGGCCATTGATGAGATGCGCACCGCGCTTGCAACTGTAAATAGGTAAGTAGTATGAGCCTTCGTTATATTGCCTTCGACCTTGATGGTACCTTGGTCGACAGCGTACCGGACTTAACTCAAGCGTTACAGATGATGCTGGCCGACTTGGACATGCCCACCGTGACGGTGGAACAAGTTACAGGTTGGATTGGTAACGGTGCCGATATTATGATCCGTCGTGCGCTGTCGCGTCGTCATGATTTTGCCACTGACTTGGATGCCGATTTGGTCGCTCGTGCCCGTGAGCGTTTTAACTTCCACTACGACAATAACGGCCATGAAAAAACCGTGCTGTATCCGGGCGTGAAAGATACCTTGGCCGCGCTGCATCAGCAAGGTTATCAACTGGGTGTCGTGACAAACAAACCCGTGGCATTTGTGCCCGCCATCCTAGAAGACTTAGGATTAGCCGCCTTGTTTACCGATGTGTTGGGAGGCGATAGCCTACCGACCAACAAGCCAAACCCAGAAGGGTTGCACCATTTGCGAGACAAGCATGGCTTAACCAATGTACAAATGTTGATGGTCGGTGATTCAAAAAATGACATTTTGGCAGCCCAGAATGCAGGCATCGCTTCTGTCGGGTTAACCTATGGCTACAACTACGGTGAACCGATTAGCGATAGCCGTCCTGACTATGTGCTGGATTCATTCAGTGAGCTACAAGCCGTGGTCGCCAGCCACCAAGCATAACGATTATATAGCAACATAACTACCGCCCGGTTGGGCAACGCGTAAAGGAACCTAATCATCATGAGTCAATCTTCAAAACCCATTGTACTGAGTGGTGTGCAGCCCTCGGGTGAACTAAGTATCGGTAACTATCTAGGCGCGCTGCGTCAGTGGGAACAGATGCAAGATGATTATGACTGCCAATACTGTGTGGTGGATTTGCATGCGATTACCGTTCATCAAGATGCGGATGCGTTACGCGAAGCAACCTTGGATGCGTTGGCGTTGTGCTTGGCGGTGGGCGTGAGCCCTGAGAAAAGTAACTTGTTTGTACAATCGCACGTGCCAGAGCATGCGCAATTGGGCTGGGTATTGAACTGTTACACCCAAATGGGTGAGCTGAACCGCATGACCCAGTTTAAAGACAAATCGCAGCGTCATGCTGAGAATATCAACGCCGGTCTATTTGGATATCCAGTGCTGATGGCGGCAGATATTTTGCTGTATCAAACCAATCAAGTGCCTGTAGGTAATGATCAGAAGCAGCACCTAGAGCTTGCCCGTGATATTGCCACGCGCTTTAACAATCGTTACGGTGATGTCTTTACCATGCCTGAGCCTTACATTCCTGATGTGAATGCACGGGTGATGAGCCTGCAAGATCCAACCAAGAAAATGTCGAAGTCGGATGATAACCGTAATAACGTGATTGGTTTGCTCGAAGATCCCAAAGCCATTGTCAAGAAAATCAAACGTGCGGTTACCGACTCGGAAGAGCCACCGCGTGTCCATTTTGATATCGAGCAAAAGCCAGGTGTCTCTAACTTGCTTGGTTTGCTGTCCGGGGCGACCGGTGAGTCAATTGCCGCACTAGAAAATGCCTACGAAGGCAAAATGTATGGCCATCTGAAAAAGGATACTGCTGAAGCGGTGGTGGCGATGCTCGAACCTCTCCAAGCGCGTTATCATGAGTACCGCGCTGATCGCGCGCTGCTCGACAGTGTGATGCAAAAAGGTGCTGAGCACGCATCGGCACGCGCACAGCAAACCTTGCGTAAAGTGTATGATGCAGTGGGTTTTGTTCCACGCGTGTAGCACACGAATATGACGGTATAAAAAAGCAGCGGCATAGACCGCTGCTTTTTTGTTTGCCCAGCGAAGCTGGCAAACCCGTCAGGTTGAAAGAAACCTGAATCGCCCCGACTGAGGGGAAGATAATCCGACTCGCAAGGGCGTTGCTGGCCAACGGCAGGGTCTGAAGGAAGCGATAGGAAGTTAGAGGCACACAACGCAAGTGAACCTGTTTCGGCTTGATAGGTGGGTAAGCGTGCAAAATAGCGTGAAGTCCAATACTCAGTCAGAACTATCAAGTGCTTGAGGGTGGCGTACCTCACAGGGAGACACACCAAGAACAGGGGAGGACGGG